>JBCAWP010000064.1:0-11403 GCA_038534535.1 Pseudomonadota bacterium | reverse complement strand
CCGGAAATCCGAATCATGCCTCTACCAGCCTTTCGGCAAGGTCTGCGAGCGATGCGGCGGCCTTTGGCCGACCGACGGCCAAGGCTGCGGCTGCCCGGGTTCTGAGCTGTTCGAGATCTGATAGGCGGTTGGTGATCAGCTCCGCGATCTTGGCGGCGCTCGCCTCGTCTTCACGCAACATATCCGCCGCGCCCGCATCGACGAGAGCGGCGGCATTCGCCGCCTGGTGATCATCCATCGCGATTGCGAGTGGGATGAGGATCGATGGGCGACCTACGGCAGCAATCTCAGAGACCGTGCCGGCCCCCGATCGCGCGATGATCAGATGGGCCGCGGCAAGCTGGGCGGGCATATCATCAAAAAAGGATTTGAGCGTGCATCTAATATTCGCGGAATCATAGACGGCCTGAACGGCGTCGACTTGTTCGGCACGGACCTGTTGGACGATCACGAGGCGCGCTTTCAACGCATCTGGCACGTGCGACGTGATAGCCTCCGGCACCGCCTCACCGAGAATACGGGCGCCTTGACTACCGCCCGTAATGAAAACCCTCAGATCGCCCTGACCGTCCGGAAAGGGCGCGCTATGCTGGGCCAAGATTGGACCGCGAACGGGATTGCCGACCGCTTCGTGCCGAATGCCTGGCGGAGCGCGATCAAGGCGTTGAAAGCCGCTCGCAACAATGGCGGCGTTCCCGGCGAACTGGCGGTTGACCCGCCCAAGCACGGCATTTTGTTCGTGAATCAGAATCGGAACCCGCTTGCGCTTCGCGGCCGACATCAGCGGAAAGGCCGGATACCCCCCGAAACCGGCTACCAGCTTGGGGCCGTGCGTATTGATCAGGGCTTCTGCTCTTGCCGCCCCGCGCGAGAGCTTCCAGGCCGTCGACGGAAGTGTCCAAGGCTTTTTGAGATTTGGACTTGCGGCTTGGACTTCTTCTTTCCAATCCGCGGGGAACTTCGCGGCGTAGTTCAAGCCGCGCGAATCCGAAACGAGCCCTATGCGCCAACCTCGGCTGCGCATTTCATCGGCAAACGCGGCGGCGGGAAACATGTGGCCCCCCGTCCCGCCAGCACCGATAATCACCAAAGGGGCGTCGCTGTGATCAGGCATAGGCACTCCGAAATCTCAACCGCGCGCCGCGCCGACGAACCAAGGCCAAAGCGAGCCCAAGCGTGACGGCCGAGCCAAGCATGGATGACCCGCCATAGGATAAGAATGGCAGTGTCATGCCCTTGGGTGGCATCAAACCGACATTCACGCCGATATTTATGGCTGCCTGAAGGCCAAAAACGGCAAAGAGTCCGGTCGCCGCGGCCCGCCTGTAGGGGTCTTGCACCTGGGCGGCCTGGAGAATACCGCGCGCGACAATAAACAGATAAAGGGCGAGGACGCCAAAGGCCAAGATGACCCCGAATTCCTCGCTCATGACCGCAAAAACAAAATCTGTATGGGCGTCAGGAAGCGCCGTTTTGATCGTGCCCTCGCCCGGTCCAACGCCGAAGACGCCGCCATTGGCAATCGCCCGGCGGGCAACGTCAACTTGATAGGTGTCGTATGCGCTTGGTGAGATGAAGCTCAAGATCCGGAAGCGCACATGGGGCAATGTCAAAAACAGTAGGCCGGACAAAGCGACACCGCCGCCCGCGAACCCCGCCGCCCATCGCCAAGGCAAGCCCGACACAAAGAAGGTGACCATGAACGCCGCTGTGAGCAGGAAAGCCTGGCCGACATCGGGTTGCAGCAGCAAAAGACAAAGCGTCAGCGCATAAAGACCGAATGCGACCTTCGCCCAAGGGACGTTCGGATAAAGCTGGCGCTGGGCGAGCAGCCAGCCGGCCAGGACAATCAGGGACGGTTTGACCAATTCAGAGGGCTGAAGCGAAAAGCCTGCAAAACGAAGCCAACGCTGCGCGCCCTTAGCCTCATGACCGAACAGCAATACGCCCGCCATGAGGAGAAAAGCGAGAATGAAGACGCCGCCGGCCACCCGCCGCGCCCATTTCGCATCGAGTAGAGATGTCGCGACCAGGCATGCTGCAGCGAGGATTACAAATGCGCCGTGGCGCCAGACAAAGCGAAAACTATCGGCGTATCCCATCCGGTCGGCAGCCGGCGGACCGGCCGAGAGCGATAGCATCAATCCCAGCATGAGAAGCATGCCGCAGGCGGCAAGCGTCGGCCAATCCACAGTGCGATACCATTCGGCGATCAGCGAGCGGTCGCTGCGCGCGATCGTCGTCATGCCCGCTCCATCAGGGCATTGTCACCGCAGAGACCCGCGACAATCGATTTGAACGCATCGCCGCGGGACTCAAAATCTTTGTACTGATCAAAACTCGCGCAGGCTGGAGACAAAAGCACGACCGGGTTAGCGTCCCCGGATGCGGCGGCGTCTCTCAACGCTTCTTCGACGGCCACCTCCAACGTTCCGCAGCGCGATACCGGCGCCTTGCCCTTTAGGGTTCGCGCGAAACCCTCCTGGGCTTCTCCGATGAGATAGGCTTTGGCCACGCGCGGAAAGAGCGGTTCGAGGTCGCCGATCCCGTCGGATTTTGCCCGCCCGCCGGCAATCCAGTAAACGCGCGGGAACGCCTTCAGTGCCTGTTGGGCGGCCTGCGCATTCGTCGCTTTAGAATCGTTGATAAACCGAACACCATCCACGGTACCGGCGAGTTCCAGGCGATGGGGCAGTCCTGGGAAGGTCGCGATCGCATCCATGATGACACCGGGCTCAACACCCAGCACGCGGCAAGCGGCAAAGGCTGCCGCAGCGTTCTGATGATTATGACGACCGGGCAGCGCCGGCGCATTGCGCAAGTCCCCGACAACCGTCGCTTTCCCGTGGAGGCTCGAATAGAGCCGGCCATCGATCGCGCTGATGCCACGGCCGAGGGCATAATTGGCGGAGATCTGGACGACCTTCTGGTCACCGCGCGCGGCAAGCCCCATAGAAAGAGCCTCTGTATGCAGATCGTCCGTCCCGATCACCGCAAAGTCGCGCGCATCCTGGTTTTGGAAGATCCGCTTTTTGGCATCGAAGTAACCGGTCAGGCCGCCATGGCGTTCCAGGTGGTCGGGTGAGAAGTTCAGAAACACAGCGACGTTGCAGTGCAGACTTTTGACGAGTTCGAGCTGGTAGGACGAGAGCTCGAGCACGTAGACGGCATTGGCATGGAGCGGGTCCATATCGAGGACGCCTTTTCCGATATTGCCGCCGACGCGGGCGTCGCGCCCAGCCATTTTCAAGATGTGCCCTATCAGCGCCGTGGTCGTGGACTTACCGTTTGTCCCAGTAATGCCTATGACCTTCGGGCGTCCACGCTCTGGCAAAGCCTGAACCGCGCGGGCAAACAGTTCCATGTCGCCGACAATTGGCACCCCGGTGAGCTCCGCCATCCGGACAATCCGGTGAGGCTGCGGGAATGTATGGGGCACACCCGGCGAAAGAACGAGAGCGGCAAAGTTCTGCCAATCGCGCTTGTTGATATCCGATAGTGGCACACCGTCAGCCTCGGCGCGCGCGCGGGTGGCTTCATCATCGTCCCAAGCGTGCACGCGCGCCCCGCCGGCCGCAAGTGCCCTCGCGGCGCTGAGACCCGTGCGGCCCAATCCGAAAACGGCGACGTCGCGCCCGGCATATTCGGTAATCGGTATCATGCGCGCGTCACATCACCTCAGCTTCAAGGTTGCGAGGCCCGCCAGGGCGAACAGGACGGAGAGGATCCAGAAACGCACAACGACGCGGGTCTCGGGCCAACCCTGCTTCTGGAAATGGTGATGGAGCGGCGCCATCGCGAAGATGCGTTTGCCTTCGCCTGTCAGGCGCCGTGTCAGCTTAAAATAGCTGACCTGCATCATCACCGAGAGGGCTTCGAGGACAAACAGCCCGCCGATGATCACCAGGGCAAACTCGTGTTTCACGGCAACCGCAACAATGCCGAGCATTCCGCCGAGGCCGAGCGAGCCCGTGTCGCCCATGAAGACGCGCGCGGGGTAGGTGTTGTACCAGAGGAAGCCCATGCCAGCGCCGATCATGGCGCCCAGCAAGACAGCGAGTTCGCCAGACCCAGGGGTAAACTGGATGCCGAGATAATCGGCGAAACGGAAGTTTCCGGTGAGGTAAGCGATCAAAGCATAGGCCGCTGCCGCGAAAATCATTGGCACGATGGCGAGGCCGTCCAGCCCGTCGGTGAAATTCACGGCGTTTGCCGACCCCACCACAACGATCATGCCAAAGAAGATAAAGAGGCCGCCGAGGGGCACAAAATAGTCGTTCACGAAGGGAACCGCGACGCCGCCAGCAAAATCCTGGTCGTTCGGTTCGACCGTCGTTTCTGGCGCGAGCGCGGCGATCGACTGTGATAGCTCCGTCAACGGCCCCCATGCTGTGTAACCGAGCGGGGTGTGCGCGCCATGGAGCGCCATGATAAACGCGCAAGCGAGACCGGCGACGACAAATTCGACAAGGAGCCGAACCCGCGCCGAAACGCCAGCGTCGGTTTGCTTCGTGACTTTCGCATAGTCGTCAAAAAATCCGAGTACGGCGAATATCGCTGTCACGACGAGCACCGTCCAGATGTAGGGATTAGTCAGGTCGGCCCACAACAGGGTGCCGATAAACAATCCAGACCAGATGATGAAACCACCCATGGTCGGCGTGCCACGCTTTTCAAGCTGGGCATCAAGCGACAGATCTCGGATCGGTTGCCCCTTACCCTGACGCGCGCGCAAAAGCCCGATCAGCGGCCCGCCAAAAACCGTGGCAATCGCGAACGCCGTCACGATCGCAGCGCCGGTGCGAAACGTCAGATAGTTCAAGAGATTAAACAGCCCGGTATCCTGGGCAAACAGGACATATAGCATCTATTGACCCCTTGCGCCGTTTTCTACGCCGCTCTCCATCACGCCGTCCGTAGGGCCCTCACTCCATTGGCGAAGTGCCTCTGCGAACATGACCATCCCGGAGGCATTCGACCCTTTGATCAAGAGGGTGTCCCCGTCACGGAGCGCATTTTTCACAGGCTCCAACAGATCATTTGCCTTGACCGCCCAGTGTTTCTGAATCGTACCGGGAAGCGCATCAGCGAGTGCTTTCATGTCATCGCCGACCAGCCAAACCGCCTCAGGGCCCGCATCCATTACAGGCGCAGCAAGCGCGGCGTGCTGTGACTTGGACTCTGGCCCCAGCTCACCCATGGCCCCAAGCACCAAAAGACGGCGCCCGGCCGGCCTTGATGACAAAGCCGTGAGCGAGGCGCGCATGCTGGTCGGATTGGCATTGTAGCCATCATCCACGAGCGTCGCCTGGCCACCGCTCGGCAAATTCAGGACTTCGACCTGCCCACGGCCCTTGGGCGGGGCAAAACCGGTGAGCGCATTCGCCGCCTCTTCGGCTGACAAACGGGCTGTCGACACACTGGCGAGGATCGCTGCTGCCACATTAAAGGCCCAATGCTCGCCAACGGCCTCAAGATGTACGTCGACGGGCGAACCGAGCACGTCGAGCACGATCCGGCAGCCCTGCCCGTCAGCCGCATAAGACAAAATACGCGCGTCGCAGGTCTCGCCTTTGCCGAAACTCAGGACCTCTGCGTCTCCGACGGCCTCCAATGCGCGCGCTTTCATCCGGTCAAAAAACTGATCTTCCGCCGGAAGCACGGCCGCACCGCCGGCCTCGAGACCGGCAAACAGATCAGACTTCTCTTCCGCAATCGCCTCGATGGACCCGAGCCCTTCAAGGTGTACGCCGGCAATACGTGTAATGATGGCGCAATGCGGGCGCACCATGCGCGAGCGCGGCGCGATCTCGCCGGGCGTGGACATACCGATCTCGAAGACGGCGCGCTCTGTGCCTTGCGGCATGCGGGCGAGCGTCAAAGGCACACCCCAATGATTGTTGAAACTCTTTTCCGGCCAGTGGGCCGGGCCGTGGGCCCGAAAGATGCGCGCCAGCATTTCCTTGACGCTGGTTTTGCCAACGGAGCCGGTGACGGCAATCCGGTCGGCCCCACATCGTGCCCTGGCTGCGATCCCGAGCGTCAAGCGCTGGAAGCACACTTTCCACACGAAGTAATGGGCCGTCCGCCCCCGGAACTTCTCGGGAGACCATGGCCGCGGATGCGCCGGCCGCAAAGGCTTGCGGCACGAAGTCGTGGCCATCTCGTTGGTCCTCTAAAGCGACAAAAAGGTCACCGGGCTGGAGGCTTCGCGTATCAATCGACACACCAGTCGCGAGCCAACCGCCTGTCACGTCGCCGCCGGTCGCAGCGGCGGCATCCGCCGAGGTCCACAGATATTCTGTCATCAGAGCGCCTCCAGGGCCGTTCTGGCCGTGTCTTGGTCGGAGAAGGGATAAGTTTTACCACCGATAATCTGGCCGGTTTCATGACCTTTGCCAGCGATCAAGAGCGTGTCACCGGGCGCAAGTTCGGAGACAGCCCTGCGGATCGCCGCAGCGCGCTCGCCGATCTCTTCGGCATTGTCGGTGGCCGCGAGAATGGCCCGCCGAATATCTGCGGGGTCCTCAGAGCGCGGATTATCGTCTGTCACGATCACGAGGTCGGCTTGCCGGGACGCAATCTCACCCATGATGGGGCGCTTGTAGGGATCTCGATCCCCGCCGCAACCGAAGACAAGAATGAGCCGGCCTGCCGTATGCGGACGGGCGGCGCGCAGCAGCACATCGAGACCATCCGGCGTATGGGCATAATCGACGAAGACGCCCGCTCCGGCACTCGTTTTGCCGACATATTCCATACGCCCCTTCACAGGGGCGAGCCTGGCCATGCCGTCACAAACGGACTCAAATGTGCCCCCCAGCGAGAGCGCCAATCCAGCGGCTGTGAGGGCATTGAGCGCCTGGAACTCGCCAATTAATGGCAGTTCGACATTAGCCTCCTTGCCATTCCAAAGAAGCGAGAGCTTCTGTCCGGTCGCCCGCGGCATAAGTTCCGCGATTTTGAGATCATCCCCGCGCCAGCCGACTGAGACGAGATTAAGACCCGCCTCCCGCGCCGCCGCTTCGAACGGGCCGCGCTCTGGACTGTCTGCATTGATAATGGCAGGCGCCCCTTTGGGCGCTAACTCTGTGAATAGGCGCAGCTTCGCCGCGCGGTAATCATCGAAGGTCGGATGATAATCCAGGTGATCCTGGGTTAAATTGGTGAATGCGACGGCGGACAGTCTAACCCCGTCCAAACGGTACTGAACGAGACCGTGCGAAGACGCCTCCATCGCCGCGTGGGTCACGCCCTCGTCGGCGAGCGCCTGGAGCGTTTCATGAATGGCGACCGGATCTGGCGTGGTATGGCCGAGGTCAACCGCGCCGCTTGGGCCGATTGCGCCAAGCGTTCCAAGGCTCGCGGCTTTCGCGCCCATGCCTGCCCAGAGTTGGCGGAGGAAATCGACCGTCGAACTCTTACCGTTCGTCCCGGTGATCCCCACAATATGGGCGGGCTGGCGCGGATAGAACCGGCTCGCCGCCTGGGCTAGCGCCAGGCGTGGCTCGGCCACATCTATCCCGGCAGCTGCGATGTCACTCGGCAGATCATGGCCAACCACAGCAACGGCGCCGGCGGCGACCGCTTGTGGAATAAAATCCCGCCCGTCGGCTGCGACGCCGGAGAGCGCCGCGAACACGTTTCCGGGCTCCACCTTCCGGCTGTCCGCTGTGAGCCCCGAGACCTCAACTTCGGCTGCCCCTTCGGGCACTTTTTCAAACAGATCACCAAGCTTCATGGCGCACTCCTGTCATCTGGCGTGCGCGCTGGAGGACGAGCGCCCTCAAGGCGAGGGGAAACACCGAGGATCGGGGCAATCCGCTCGATCACCCGACCCGTTACCGGCGCAGCTGCTCGTGCCGCCGTCGCGCCCTCACCCTCTCCCAGTCGCGGCTCATCGAGGACCACCATTACGACAAATTGAGGGCTGCTCGCCGGAAACAGTGCAATAAAGCTCGAGACGTTTCGGGTCTCAGAATAACCGCCCGCAATGGGCTTTTCGGCGGTGCCTGTTTTCCCAGCCACCTCATAACCGACAATGTCCGCCGATGTGCCGGTGCCCCGGGTGACCGCGACACGCAAAAGATCAACGGTGAGCCGTGCCACTTCCCCTGAAACGAGGCGCTGTGGCTCTTTATCTTCGCCCCCAAGAACGATGTTCAGAGGCTTTATCGCGCCGTCATTTCCGAGTGCAGCGAAGACTTCCGCAAAGGCCAGGGGGCTTACGGCAAAACCGTGCCCAAAGCTAAGCGTCGCGACTTCTAGGGGCCCCCAACGCTCCGGCAACAGCGGCGCCGCGCTCGCTGCGAAATCAAATTGAGGCCGCTCGAATAGGCCCGACGATTGGTAGAAACTCGTCAAACCTTCAGCACCGAGGCGATCAGCAATCGCAAGCGTACCAATATTGGAGCTCTCGGCAAGGATCTCGGTGACGTCGGCCACGGCGCCGATCTTATGAGTGTCGGTGATCGCCTGGCCGGCAATGACAGCCGGTTTGCTAATGTCAAACCTGTCGGAGAGATCCACAGCGCCCGTCTCTAGCGCAGCGGCAATGGTCAGCGGTTTGAAGACAGATCCGAGTTCATAAACCGCGCCCGTTGCCCGGTTCATCTGTTGCTCTGGGGACGACCGGTCTGGGCGGTTTGGATCAAAGGATGGCCAACTCGCGAGCGCCAAGAGATCGCCGGAACGAACGTCGATCACAATCCCGGTCGCAGCCTCAGCGCCAAATTCGCCGGCAGCCTCGGTTAGCTCAGACTCGATGGCAAACTGAACCCCGGCATCCAGCGTGAGCTGCAACGGGTCGCCACCTAATGCTAATTGGGCGTCGAACGCCTTCTCCAGCCCCATGCGCCCAATACCGTCAACATCGGTGTGGCCAAGCACATGGCCCGCCTGGACGCCCTTCGGATAGGCGCGCATCACCTCTTCGCGGAAATGCAGCCCTTCAAGCCCCAAATCGAACACCGCCTGGCGCTGGCGGGGGGTCAAACCGCGCCGGATCCATTCAAAACGACGTTCGCGGTTCTCAAGCCGCCCGCGCAGCCCCTGGCGATCAATGTCTGGAAAGACCTGCGCAAGAGCCTCCACAACCTCATCGGTATCCCAGATAAGACGTGGGTCGGCGAACAAGGAATAGACAGTCACCGACGTGGCGAGCAGTTCGCCGTCGCGATCGACGATGTCGGCCCGTTTTTTGATCTCGCTGTATCCCGTTAAGCGCGTGTCACTTGCAACGTCAGGCGACGTCGCAATGGCGGCCGCACGAAGCCCGAGCACGGCAAACACAATCGAAAGCCCGGCTGCGACGCAGACAGAACGAACAGCGCCGGACCGGCGAATATGTTCGACAAGGCGCTTCACGGAGCGGATGACCGTAACAAACGGGCTGCGTCAGCATTGGCTTCGCCGACGAGCAGGTCGAGATTGTATTCAGAGGCAAATTGGTTCGCACGTGCCGGTCCCATGCCGAGCTCTTGGCGAGCATAGGCCTCGACCCATTCGCGCCGACTTAGGTGGGCGAGCTCCGCTTCGAGAAGGGATTTTTGCCGATAGGCCTCGGAGACTTCGGCTTCGAGACGGCGAATTTCGACACTGGATTCACGCGCGCCATCCTTCGCTCGATAGAGGCCAATCACGAGGATCGCGGCAACGAAGATACCGATTAGAAATGCCTTGCGACTCATTTGCTGATCTCCAATTCCCCTAATGCGGGCAAACCCGCTCCATCCCATGCGACACCGCCGATCGGCGGCGCATCGGTGCGCACCGCCACCCGGAGCTTTGCCGAGCGCGCCCTTGGATTGGCTTCTGCCTCCTCCGGGCTAACGATCACGGCCTTGCGGCTGTCCAAGCGAAAACTTGGCGGCGCACCCTTGCCACTCTCCGGCACATGGCGCGATCCACCGCCCGTTCCGCCCGAGCGGGCCCGCAAAAACGTCTTCACGATACGGTCCTCAAGTGAATGAAACGTCACGACGACGAGCCGCCCACCGGGGGCGAGCAATCGCTCCGCCGCCAAGAGCCCGTCTGCGAGCTCGCCCAGCTCATTATTGATGAACATGCGGATTGCTTGAAATGTCCGCGTGGCCGGATGGGTCTTCGCCCCACGGCGCCCGCCAACGGCCACCTCAACAACGTTTGCAAGATCCGCAGTCCGCTCAAACGGCGCTTCGACGCGGCGCGCCGTTACCGCTTTGGCGATCCGGCGCGATTTTGTCTCCTCGCCAAGGCGGAAAATGATGTCCGCCAGCGCACGGTCCGGCAGGGAGTTGACGACATCGGCCGCGGTTGGCCCGTCCTGCCCCATGCGCATATCAAGCGGACCATCCTTTTGGAAAGAGAACCCCCTCTCAGCCTCATCTAGATGGAATGAGGACACGCCGATATCTAGAACGACGCCGTCCACCTGCTGGATCCCGGCATCGTTTGCGATCTCATCAAGGCGCCCAAAGCGGCCAAGCAAAGGCTGCAAACGCGGCTCGCGCGCCGCCAACGCATCGGCCCGGGCGATTGCATCCAGATCACGGTCCAGCGCGACGAGCTGGCAATGCGCCGACGAAAGGATCGCTTGCGCATATCCGCCGCCGCCAAAGGTACCATCGAGATAGGTCTCACCGTCCACGGGCGCGAGCGCCGCCAGAACCTCGTTCAGCATGACGGGGATATGGCCGGGCGCTGTCATTCGCCATCCTCCCCGGTCCGCGCGCTGAGAGCACCGGCTGCGAGTGCCGATTGAAACGGCGCATCCAGCTTGTTCCTATTTGCCGCCGCCTCGACAGCCATTTCGGCGTCATAGGCCGCAAATCGATCGGGACTCCAAATCCGGAAACGGTCGAACGCCCCGACAAAGACAACCTGCTTCTCGATTCCGGCATAGTCGAGCATCGCATCGGGCAGCTTGATCCGGCCAGGATCATCCATCTTGAGGTCCGCCGACCGGCCAAAGACGGCGTGGACGATCGCTTCACGCGCCGGGTCAGAGGGACTCATGCGGGACAGGATCTGCCGGTAATCCCCCATCAAGGCCTCGCCGCCGGCCTCAAGACAAGACCGCCCGTCGAAGGACGGCCAAACATAGATCCGGCTGACGCCACCCAAAGCGGCGCGGAAAGAGGCTGGCACAGACACCCGCCCCTTCGCGTCGATCGCGCTTTCATAGGTAGAAAAAAACACCAGCCAGACCCCAAGCTCGCTATCAGCCTCCGTGGGCCGATTATGCACGGATTTGGGCTAACATAGGAAGACGTGGGATGCTATGGGCAGGCCCACCTATGCAGCTTTTCCACAGATTTTCATTAACCAAACGTTACAAGAACAAGCCGCGAATATTTCGGAACAAATTTGACTGCCCAGTAAATTGGTTTATTCAAAATTCGCATTTTACTCCTAAGAAAACAT
>JBCAWP010000063.1:0-11440 GCA_038534535.1 Pseudomonadota bacterium | reverse complement strand
CTCGGTTCGGTGGCCGCGCCTATGCGAAAGAGGCGATGGGTGCCATGCGCCACGCGATCGAAGCCGCCGACCTGTCGCCAGTAGGGCAAACGGTGGTCCTTGCCTATCCGACCTATGGCGACGTGTTCAGGACCCGCGACCGGCAGGCGTTTCGCGGGATCCTCCGGATCCGAATTACCACGGAAGGAGCGGTCTGATGGCCGGACAGAGGGGACGGGATGTCCTTTTGAAGATAGCCAATGGCGCCGGCGCGTTTGTCACGATTGCCGGGATCCGCACGAAATCCGTCGAACTGTCCTCACTGCAGGTCGACGGGACCCATGCCGAGAGCCCTAACGCCTGGCGAGAACTCGTGGCTGGAGCCGGGACGAAGACGGCGCGCATTCGGGGGTCGGGCCTCTTTAAAGACGCCGCGTCGGACGCGCTGCTCCGCCAGCACTTTTTTGCCGGCGATGTACCAATGCTGCAGCTTGTCCTGCCAGACTTCGGCACGCTGAGCGGCCCGTTTCAGATCGCCGAGTTAAGTTATGGCGGTGACCATGATGGCGAGGCGACGTTTACGGTGACGCTGGAAAGCGCCGGCCTCATCGATTTTGAGGCCGCGTCTTGAGCGTGAATACTGTCCGCGGCGAGACAGTGCTGCGGATTGGCGGGCAAGACGCCTCACTCTGCCTGACCCTGGGAGCCTTGGCCGAGATTGAAGGCGCCCTCGGGTGCAAACAGATCAGCGATTTACAGGCGCGACTGAGGGACCTGTCCGCTCAAGATCTCGTTCTCATCGTCAAGGCGTTGCTACGGGGTGGCGGCGAGACCAATCGTGCCGCGTCCCTGACAGAACTTGATGTCTCCCCTGCGGCGGCGATGCGGGCCGTCTCCCAAGCCTTTCGATTGGGGCTCGGCGAGTGATGCTGCCTTGGCCAGACATGCTGCAGGCGGCGATCCGCATGGGACTTAACCCTACTGAGTTTTGGAGGCTGAGCCTTGTTGAGTGGCGTTGGCTTGTCGCAGGGCATTCAGATGGCGGCGCGATGACACCTCAGGGCTTGGACGCCTTGATGCAATCATATCCCGATACGGAGTAAAATTATGGACGATTTCGAACGTGACCTCGCTTCGGCGGGGGACGCCTTGATTGCGCTGGCCGATGGGCCGGGCCGGGAAGCCGCGGACGCTCTTGGGCGCGCCTTCGATGCCGCAGGCGCCCGGATTGAACAAGCGCTCGGCCGGGCTGCAAGAAGTGGAGAGTTGAATTTTGCCAGTATGGCGGAAGCTATTGTGCGAGACATCGCCCGGGTAGCGACCGAAGCCGTTATTGCTGGGCGCGGTGGGCAGGGTGCCGGCAGCCCGCCTGTGACCTTCAATCTTAATCTTGGCCAGGGGGCTGATAATCAGTCCGTTATGTCGAGCCGGAACACGATTGCTGCGGCACTCGCGCGGACCGTTTCGGCTGGAGGACGCTTTATATGAGCCTCGCGCAATTCCATGAGGTCTCGCTCCCCTTATCGCTGGCGTTTGGCGCGCAGGGCGGGCCTGAACGCCGAACCGAAATCGTGACCCTCGCTAACGGACAGGAAGTGAGAAATACGCGTTGGGCTGGGTCCCGCCGATCCTGGGACCTCGGCGGCGCTGTATCAAAGCTCGGGTCCCTGCGCGAACTGCTCGATTTTTTTGAATCGCGCCGGGGTCAATTTCATGGGTTTCGATTCCGCGATCTGATTGATGATCGGACGTCTCCACCGGGCCAGGCTGTTTCTGCCACGGATACCGTGATTGGGACGGGCGACGGGGTCCTGGACACGTTTTCCTTGACCAAGACCTACGGAGACAGCGTTCGCCGGATCTTCAAACCGGTCGCAGGAAGCGTGCGCGTCGCCCTCGACGGTGTGGAGACGGCTGCCGGCGTGGCAGTGAGTACGACCGAAGGCACGGTGCGATTTTCAGAGCCACCGACGCCGGGGACTGTGGTGACCGCTGGTTTTGTTTTCGATGTGCCTGTTCGATTCGGGACGGACAGGTTGGATGTGACGCTTGAATCCTTTGGGGCTGGCCGCGCGGTTCAGGTGCCGATCGTAGAATTGTTGGGTTGATGTGATGCGGCTGATCGATGACGCGTTTCGAGCCCGGTTATCCTCGGGACTGACGACCATATGCCTCTGTTGGCGGTTGGAGCGGGTTGATGGGTTTGTCATTGGGCTGACAGACCACGACCAACCTCTTGTCTTTCGCGGCGAGCCCTATTCTCCGAACGATGCCGTGGTGCCAGGTGAATTTGCAACGTCCGATGGCCTTGCGCCAGGCCGTGCTGCGGCTATGGGAGCGCTCTCGGCCTCGGCAATTACCGAACAGGATCTGCGGGACGGCGCCTGGAACAATGCCCGGGTTGATGTGTTCCGGGTCGATTGGGAGATGCCTCAATTCGGCGTTCAAATCTGGTCTGGCGGGCTATCGGAAGTCTCCCATTCGGAGGGCGCTTTTGAAGCCGAACTTGTGTCGCTGAAAGCAAATTTGGAAACGCGCGTCGGGCGGGTCTATTCGCGGCGCTGTGATGCGGTGCTCGGTGATGCGCGGTGCGGCATCGATTTGGACGCCTCGCCCTTTGCCGGGTTGACCTGCGACCAGCGGTTTTCAACTTGTGTTGAGCGGTTTTCCAATGCCGAGAATTTTCGTGGCTTTCCGCATATGCCGGGCAATGATGCCGTTCTGGCTGGGCCTGCCGCGACAGGAAACACCGGGGGGCGGCGATGACGCGGGACGAGATTATTGCCGAAGCACGCGCCTGGCTTGGAACCCCTTATCGACACCAAGAGAGTTTGATCGGTGTTGGCACCGATTGTCTGGGTCTCTTGCGCGGCGTCTGGCGGGGGTGCGTCGGGGATGAGCCGGAGGCTGTGCCGCCCTATTCCCCGGATTGGGCCGAACGCTCCGGCGAGGACCCGCTGCTTGATGTGGCGCGCACCCATTTAAGTGAGATTGCTCCAGGCGAGGCCCGGCCGGGTGACGTCCTCCTTTTTCGCATGGCGATGGGCTGCCCGGCGAAGCATTGCGCCATTCTCAGTCAGCCCGACCGAATTGTGCACGCTTATTGGGGGCAAGCGGTCGTGGAGACCCGCCTTGTTCCGTGGTGGCGGCGCCGGATTGCGGCCGCCTTCTCATTTCCCGGATTGGAGACCTAAGCCATGGCCCAGATTGTCTTGTCGAGCGTTGGCCAGGCGATTGGATCGGCTGTCTTGCCCCAAGGCATTGGGGCCCTCGGGGTGTCGGTCTCGGGCTCTGCGATTGGCGCTGCGATCGGTGGCCTCGCGGGCCGAGCCCTCGACGGTGCGATCTTTGGGAACACGCGCGAAGGTCCGCGCATTGACTCCCTGCCCATCATGGAAAGCCGCGAAGGCGCCGGAATTGCCAATGTCTATGGGCGTATGCGGCTAGGTGGCCATGTCATCTGGGCTGCACGCTTAAAGGAGACCCGCACGACTGAGCGTGCCGGCGGCGGCAAGGGCGGGCCGCGCGTATCGACCTATCAATACTCTGCAAGCTTTGCGGTGGCTTTGTGCGAAGGCGAGATTTCCGGCATCGGACGGACCTGGGCAAATGGTGAAGAAGTTGCGCTATCGGATTTTCCGCATCGGCTCTATCGCGGCGGCGAGGGACAATTACCTGATCCATTAATCGAGGCGATTGAAGGAAGTGGCAGGGCGCCCGCCTATCGCGGGCTCGCCTATATTGTGTTCGAAGACCTGCCGTTGGATCGGTTTGGGAATCGTTTGCCGCAGCTGTCTTTTGAGATTTATCGGCCAGCGCCGGCCGCGGACGGGTCAGTCGCGCTCGCACAGGCGGTGACCGGTGTCAATCTGATCCCAGCGAGTGGCGAGTTCGTGTACGGAACGACGCCGGTGGCACGGACATTCTTTCCGGCGACGGATATTCCAGAAAACTACCATACTGGTGTGCAAGACACAGATCTTGTCGCATCTCTCGATCAGTTGGAGGGGGACTTACCGGGTGTTGAGCGCGTCGCCCTAACGGTTGGCTGGTTCGGCTCAGATTTGAGGGCCGGGAGCTGTTCGGTTCGACCGGGGGTCGAGAACCGAGAAAAAGTCACACGACCCTACACTTGGCGAGCTGGCGGCGCCGATCGAGACGAGGCCTGGCGCATCTCGCGGAATGATGCCGGTGAGGTGAACTATGGTGGGACCCCTGCTGATCAGTGTGTCATTGAAGCGATCGGTGGGCTGACTAATCGCGGGCTCGCTGTCACGATCACGCCCTTTCTCTTTATGGACGTTCCGCCTGGGAACGGTCTGCCTGACCCCTATGGCGGTGTGGAACAGGCCCCGTTTCCATGGCGCGGACGTATCACGGCAAGCGATGGCACGGCGGCGGCGCGTGCCGAGATATCGGCCTTCCTCGGGGCCGCCGCCCCGAGCGAGTTTGAGATTGATGGTCAGACCGTGCGTTTTAACGGCGCCTCGTCTGATTGGGGCTATCGCCGCTTCATCCTCCACCATGCATGGCTAGCGAAAGCGGCCGGTGGTGTCGAAGCATTCTTGATCGGGTCGGAAATGGCGCAGTTGACGCGCATCCGCGACGATCTTGGCCACTTTCCCTTTGTTGATGGGTTAGTCGCCCTGGCTGAAGACGTTCGCAGCGTTTTGGGGCCGTCGACGAAGATCTCCTACGCGGCGGACTGGACGGAGTATGGGGCTTATGTACCAGGAGACGGGTCCGGGGATGTCCTGTTTCCGCTTGATCCGTTATGGGGCCATCCGGACGTGGACTTCATCGGGGTCGACTGGTATCCGCCGACCGGAGACTGGCGTCAGGGTACAGATCATCTGGACGCCGCGGCGGGTTATTCAGGCCCTGACGATCCGGACTATTTACTTGCGAACATCACCGGCGGTGAGGCGTTCGATTGGTTCTACGCTGATAGAGACGCGCGCGATGCACAAATCCGCACACCCATTATGGATACGGCCCATGGCGAAGACTGGATCTTCCGGCAGAAAGATCTGATCGGTTGGTGGACTGCTGCCCACCATGAGCGTCCGCGTGGCAACCGCGCTTCGTTGCCGACAGCGTGGGTGCCTGGGAGTAAGCCCATTCGCCTGAGTGAGATCGGATTTCCGGCTGTGGATAAAGGGGGAAACTCTCCGAACCTTTTCTATGATCCGAAAAGTTCAGAGAGTCAGCTTCCACCTTATTCGACGGGTGAGCGCGATGATCTCCTCCAGCGTCGGGCGCTTGTCACGGCTTTGTCCTATTGGCAGAGCCAGCCGGCGGTCGAAGCGTCCTATGTGTGGGCGTGGGATGCCCGGCCCTGGCCGGCTTTCCCCGTGCGCACGGACATTTGGGGCGATGGTGCGAATTGGGCCTTCGGTCATTGGTTAAATGGGCGGGCGGGCCTGTCTGAACTTGGCCGCTTGATTGAACATATGGCCAGCCAAGCTGGCGTGGCGATCGACGCGAGCCTTGTCTCTGGTGTGGTCGATGGTTTTGCGACGACGGGCGTCACAAGTCTTCGGGCGCGTCTGGACCCGATTCTCACCGCATACGGACTGACCGTCGTCGAACGAGACGGCGGGTTGATGGCCCAAGCTATGGGGGACGCCCCCATCCGGACCATCGAAGAAGACGACCTCGTCGAGACAGGTCCTCGCCTGACTTGGCCCTTGCTTGATAAGCCGATTGGTGCGCTCCGGCTCACCTATATCAACGGCGCGGATGATTATGCGCCCGCCACGGTTGAGATCCGCGGGTCGCACGCGTCACGCGGTGAGGTTGCCGATGTGTCGCTACCACTCGTGCTGACCGAGACGCGCGCCGAGACCGTCGCGTCGGCATTATTGGCTCAGGCGAACGAGACCGAAACCGCGCATTTGTCCGTTCCCTTATCGATGAGCGATTTGAATGCTGGCGACCGGATTGCGCTGGGGGTCGCCGGCGATATCTGGTCAGTTGGTGAATTGATCGATTCCGGAACCGTCGAACTGTCTCTGCTTAAGCCGCCGACGGTCGATGACCGCGGCTTTCGAGAGACAACGCTGCCTGACCAGGCATCGGATGTTCTTGCGCCGGCGATCCCGTCACTTGAGATCATTGATGGGCCAAGATTATCTGCGCAGGCGGATGCGCATCAGGTGGCGCTTGCCGTCTATGGAACGCCTTGGGCGCGCCCGGTCGTGGCTGAACGTCGGACAAGTGACACTGATTTTCCATTATCGATCGACATTTTGGAGGCCGCCGGAGTTGGCCGCTTGCTGACCGATTTGGAGCCTGGCCCTGCCGATCGTTGGGACAATGCGGCGGTCATCGAGATTTATGTTCCCGGCGAAGCGCTGACGTCCGTTGGCGACTTATCGGCGCTTTCAGGGTCTGGCGAGATCTTGGTGCAATCAGAAAACGGCTGGGAGCGGCTTGCCTATGCGCGCGCCGAATTGATCGGGCCTGAGACCTATCGGCTCTCACGACTCGTTCGGGGGCTCGGCGGATCGTTGATTTCGCCCGCACCGGCCAACGCTTTGTGCGTGGTGAACGATACGCGGCTTGTCCCGGTATCGATGACCGAGAATGACCGCGGCGTCAGTGCGATCTGGCAAACGATCGGTCCAGCGGGTGCGGGACCCCAGACGGTAGCCGCCTACAATGATGTAGCCGGGATACCGCTCGCCCCTGCACATTTAGGTATCAGCAATGGCGTGGTTCGCTGGGTTCGGCGGGCCCACGAAATTGGCGATGCCTGGCGCGATGATGCCTATCCGAATGTCGGCCGGTTTGCGCTGACCCTGTCGCGCGCTGGGCTTGTGCAGGTGGATGTGGTGACCGATGAACCGAATTGGCCACTTCCGGCCGATGCTTTGCCAGGCGATGTCGTGTCGGTCCGCGAAATCGCTTCAGACGGTCGTCTTGGGCGCGAAACTCAACTGACGATATAAGCGCCGGGCGGTTTTCAAGACGGCGGAAGCACATTACCTCTATGGGATCGAGAGGAGCGATGCCGACCGTGACTTGGGATCCCTACGAGGTCCTTGAAGTGCCGCGTACCGCTAGCGCGGATGACATCAAGCGAGCCTATAGACGTAAAGCGAAAGCTTTGCACCCGGACCAGCATCCGGGTGACCGCGGTAAAGCGGACGCGTTTAAACGGGCGTCTGCGGCCTACGATCTTTTGAGTGACACGTCCAAGCGTGCGCAGTTTGACCGCGGTGAGATCGATGCTGAGGGAAACCCGCGCGGCTTTCCCGGCGGCGGCGCAGGCTATCCACAAGGCGGTATGGGCGGCACAGGCATGGGCCAGGATGCCTTCGAGGACATTCTGTCAGGCCTGTTTGGCGGCGCGCGGTCGCGCCGAAGCCCCGGCCCGCGCAAAGGACGCGATGTGCGTTACCGCGTCGAGGTGGAGTTTGAGGATGCGGTGACCGGCGCCCGGCGGCGCATGCGGATGGCTGACGGACAATCCCTGGACATCAATATTCCGGCGGGCATTGAGAGTGGACAGATTCTACGCCTCAAGTCCCAAGGAGAAGCCTCTCCCTTTGGCGGCGCGCCGGGTGATGCGCTTGTTGAGGTAACAGTGAAGCCGCATCGCCTCTGGCGGCGTGATGGCGACGATATCCACATGCCTGTTGCTGTGCCGCTCGAAACGGCGATCCTCGGTGGGACTGTCGATGTGACAACGCCGGCCGGCCCTGTCAGCCTAAAAGTGCCGGAAGGGTCTAATACAGGCGCGGTGCTGCGGCTGCGGGGCAAAGGTGTCCAGCGCTCGGCCAAGCCCGGCAATCTTTATGCCCGGCTTGAGATTATGCTCGACGATCCGCGAGATATGGATCTGAAACGTTTCGCTGAATCCCGTCGGCGTAGATGAGTGTTTTGAAACAGACTCATTCACTGGTCATTCAGTGATACGCGGGTACAACCGGATCGATGAAAAAAGTCATTTTCATACTCGCGGTGATGGCAGCCGCTGTTGCGCCGGTCTCAATGGCGCAGAACTGGGGTCAGTCTTTCTCGCCGAATCAGGCGCGAGACGCCCGCCAGAGCGGCGATATCGTGCCGTTAAGAGATATCATTCGACGCCTCCAGCGCCAGCATGGCGGCAGGTATCTCGACGCAAATCTCTATTCTAAGTCAGGCGGTGGATCGGAATACCATATCGACTGGCTAACCGAGGATGGACGAAAGGTCGTCTTTGTGGTCGATGCCCGCTCAGGCCGCGTGACATCGACGCGAGGAGGATGATTCCATGCGTATTTTGGTTGTTGAAGACAATCCGGATCTTCGTCGTCAGCTTGCTGAGGCGCTCTCGCAGGCGGGCTATGCTGTCGATCTCGCCGCCGATGGTGAGGACGGGCATTTTCTTGGCGATACCGAACCTTATGACGCGGTGATTCTGGATCTCGGATTGCCAAAGTTGGATGGCGTGACGATCCTTGAGCGTTGGCGAGAAGACGGCAAGAATTTTCCAGTTCTGATCCTAACCGCGCGCGACCGTTGGAGCGAGAAAGTGGCGGGGTTCGATGCCGGCGCCGACGATTATCTAACAAAGCCCTTCATTACCGAAGAGCTGTTGGCCCGTTTACGTGCGCTCCTACGCCGGGCGACGGGGCACTCAGCGGCAGCCCTCGAATGCGGTACGCTGCGGGTCGACACGCGGTCAGCGCGGGCCACGGTCAATGGCAATCCGATCAAGCTGACAGCGCATGAGTACCGCGTCCTTGCCTATCTGATGCACCACCAGGGCCGTGTTGTGCCGCGCACAGAGCTGGTCGAGCATATTTATGATCAGGATTTCGATCGCGATTCCAATACAATTGAGGTCTTCATCGGCCGGTTGAGAAAGAAAATCGGGTCGGGCCGGATCGAGACGGAGCGAGGTCTGGGGTACCGCCTGGTTGACCCCGATGGTGATGGCGCACCCGCCTAAGATCGCCCTTTCGGCCTTGACCGATTGTGAGACGTGAGCAGCATCGGCCCATGCGGATACTTCGCGACGCCCTGAATACGTCACTGGCGGGCCGGCTCATGATTGGCGCAGGTCTGTGGACGATCCTTGTTCTCGCAATCATCGCCGTGACGCTCTCGGCGGTTTATCGGTCTCAGGTGGTGACTCTGCTGGATGACGAACTCGACCGAACGCTTGTGACGCTTGCAAGGTCTGTCGATTCGAACGCGCGCGGGCAGCTGACGACAAAGACTGACGCTTTGCCCTCCGATCCTGTGTACCAGACCCCGCTCTCCGGCCGGTACTGGGCGATGGTGAGCCTGGAAGATGGCGGCGACTATGGTGATTATCTAAATTCCAACAGTCTATGGGACGGCGATATTCCGTGGCCGGCATCGCAAACAGGAGACCTGCTCGAGCGACCAGGGACGGTTTTCCGCGCGAATGGAAAGGGTCCGAACGAAGAATCCGTACGCATGGCGGCTGAGACTGTGATCCTTCCTGACCGCGATATGCCTGTTCTGTTGCTGGCCGCTTTCGACCGGTCAGAAACAGATCGAGGGGCACGGCGCTTCGTAACGCTCTTATTGCTGGCGCTCACTATTCTGGCGGCCGGCGTTTTGCTGGCATTGGCGATTGGTATTCGGTCGGCGCTACGACCTCTCCGGCGGATCGAGTCTGACATCGCCGACGTGCGCGAAGGGCGTATGACCCAACTTGAGGGCGATTATCCCTCTGAGGTTTTGCCGCTGAGTGAGGAGCTCAATAAGCTTCTAGATCACAATCGCGGCGTCGTGGAGCGAGCGCGGACCCATGTTGGTAACCTCGCCCATGCCTTGAAGACGCCGCTGGCCGTCTTGATGAACGAGGCGACGGGGAAAAGCCCGCTCGACGATGTGGTGCGTCGCCAGGCCGGATCGATGCATGACAATGTTCAGCACTATCTCAAACGGGCGCAGGCGGCGGCGCGGGCACAAACGCTCGGCGCACGAACAGATGTGTCTGCCGTGCTGTCGGACCTGACGCGCCTCTTGAATAAACTGTTCGCTGCCAAGGGTATTCAGGTCTCGGCGGACAGCGCGGACGATATTGTCTTTCGGGGTGAACGCCAGGATCTCGAAGAGATGATCGGAAACCTCATGGAAAATGGCTGTAAATGGGCGCGCTCGCACGTCGCCGTGACGGTCGAACCGGCCGGCGACCATTTTCTATTGCATGTGGATGATGATGGTGACGGGCTGGAAGAGCATGATCGCTCGGCAGCCCTGCAAAGGGGTGTTCGGCTCGATGAGGCGGCCCCTGGAACCGGCCTTGGCTTGTCCATCGTCACAGAGATTGCCGAAATGCACGAAGGCACCTTTGTTCTCGACCGCGCGCCAGACCTTGGCGGGCTGCGCGCAACACTTAGATTACCGCGCGCATGACGTTTCTTGTTTGGGTCTTTGCACTGGCGGCTATTCTTGTCTCCGCGCGCCTTGTTCGGCGCGCGGGCCTCGGCGATCGTGCGGTCATTGCTGTCCTGCTCGGCGGCCTCTTGGCAACGATCGGTTACATTTTTGTGGGCACGCCGGCGCTTCCTGACCAGCCCTATTCGAAGCGGTTAGAGGAGATCGCATCGCGGGATGCGACCCGGCTGACACCAGCCGAGACCTTGGCGCGGCTTGAGCAATTGGTGCGCGATCAACCGGACGATCCCCAACCTCACTTCTTCATCGGCGAGGTGATGAAATCCCAGGGGCGTGATTCCGATGCGGTACGCGCCTACCAGTCTGCGCTGAGACGGGACTCTAACTATGTGCCCGCCTTGGTGGCGCTTGCAGACGCTTTGACGCGGCTGTCGGATGGCATTGTCCAAGACGCTGCCAAGCAGATCTATGCCCGCGCCGTCGCGATTGACCGCAGCCAAGTGCGGGCTGGCTTCATGGCGGGGCTGAGTGATTGGCAGGCGGGAGACGCGACGCTGGCGCGGGCTCGCTGGGAAAATCTACGCCAGTCGCTGGCAGAAACGGACCCAAATCGGCAGATGCTTGAGGCTTTGATCGCGCGGGCTGAGGCCGAGCCCAATCCTTAAACGACAGATTGGCGCAGCCAGAAAGGGTGTCCCGGGGCTCCAATCGGTCTATACCCAATGACCATGAGAGCAAGAACGCGCAGAATGAATGCGGTGATCGTCGCGGCCGTATTGTTGATTGCGGCATCTGGCCTTGCTTACGTCGGGCTACGGCAAAGTGCCAATCTCTTCTATACGCCAGCCCTTCTGGCGGAAGCCGGTGGCGCGACGGATGGCCTCGCTGGCAAGGTTGGTGGCTTCGTCGATATCGGCTCGCTTGAATATGTTGGTGCGACCGAGATCAGTTTCCGCGTGGTCGACGGGACCGACGCGCCCGCCATTATAGTTGTCTACGATGGCGTCACGCCGGATCTTTTCGAGGAAGGCGCTGGGGTGGTGGCCGATGGCGCGTTCAATGCGGACGGCGTCTTTGTTGCCCGGCAGGTCCTTGC
>JBCAWP010000062.1:0-11446 GCA_038534535.1 Pseudomonadota bacterium | reverse complement strand
CCTGATTGTTGCAAACTCGACCTATGAAACACCAGGCTGGGCGCTGACCAATCCAACCATTGATGCCGACCGGGTCGGTGCGGCGCTGGCCGATGTGGGCTTCGATGTTCACATTGTAAAAGATGTCGACGAAGACGCGATGGAAGCAGCGTTCAAGGCCCATGGTGACCGGCTCGCGGCGGCCGGGCCAGAGGCGACGGGTTTTTTCTTTTATGCCGGTCACGGCGTGCAGTCAGACGGGCTGAACTATCTGATCCCAACGGATTTGCGCGCTTATGAAGAGGCCGATGTTTGGGGCGCACCGCGCTTGGAGACCCTGTTTCGTCACCTTCGCAGGGCCGGAAACGACCGCAACTTTATTGTGCTCGATGCCTGCCGGAACAATCCGTTGCAGTCATCCGTTTACAGCACGGGCGGCGGCCTTGCCGGGGTGAGTGAAGAGGACGCGCGCGTGCGCGGGCTGTTCATTGCCTATGCCGCCGCGCCGGGGCAGGTCGCCTATGAGGGGGAGCGTGGGGAAAGCTCTTTCTTTTCTTCCGCGCTTGTCGACCTGATAAAAGAGCCGGGTATCTCCGTCGAGAGCTTGTTCCGCCGGGTGCGGACGCGGGTCGAGATCGAGACAAACAATAAGCAAAGGCCGTGGACGGAAAGTGGCCTGTCAGGTGAAGCCGACTATTGCTTTGCCGGCTGTACACCGCTGGCCGCTTTCAATGCCGCCGACCCGGATGAAGCCTTCTGGCTAAGGATTACGATTGGCAGCAATCAGATCGCCTCTTGCGATGACTATCGCGATTATCTGGAAGAGTTTCCGGATGGGAAGTTCGCTGTTCGGGCAAACCGGCTGCTGGGGACTGTACCTTGTGTGGCGGCACCGGAAGCGAATGAATTTGCCGAGGTCGAGCGCGACTGGCTCCAAGCGACGCGCGTGACACGGTCGGGCGACAACTGCGCGCTCTATACGGCGCATATTGAGAAGTATCCGGATAGTCCGTTCCGGAGCCGCGCTGAGAAACTGTTGGGGGAGGCGCCATGTGCGGAGGAGGTTCCGTTAGAGGTGCCGGTCCTGTCGGATGATGCCGACACGGCGTTCGGTTCAGCGTTTCGGGAAGACCGCCTCGACCTCTGGCAACAATTCCTCGAGCGCTATCCAGACCACTCACAAATCGTTTTCGTCCGTTCTCGGATCGAAGCGCTTGAGTTGGAAGCGGCCCGTTTCGCGGCGACGGCCCGATCAGATGCGTCCGGTGCAACGGGTCTGCCGCCGAGTGTCGCAACAATACCCTCGGCGCAACAACATCAGCTCGCTGTTTCCGTCCGCGTCTCAGCCGGATCAAATCAACGGGCAAGGGATTTCGAGCGTATACTGATTGAGCGGCTCGGCGTGAACAGCGTGGTTGTTGATAAGGCCGCCCATATCCAGCGAGATGTCGACATCAATACTCAGCCGCGTTTTGCCGACTGGCGCATAATCGGCACCGACTATCTCGCTGTGGTGGACGTCCAGGTCAGCGGCGACGACAGGATGACGATCTCGACGCGGGTTTGGGATGTTAGCCGGAGCCGGATTGTCAAGGTGAACGGTCAGGCTGGAACGCGCGTGTCGCAACAATACCCTCGGCGCAACAACATCAGCTCGCTGTTTCCGTCCGCGTCTCAGCCGGATCAAATCAACGGGCAAGGGATTTCGAGCGTATACTGATTGAGCGGCTCGGCGTGAACAGCGTGGTTGTTGATAAGGCCGCCCATATCCAGCGAGATGTCGACATCAATACTCAGCCGCGTTTTGCCGACTGGCGCATAATCGGCACCGACTATCTCGCTGTGGTGGACGTCCAGGTCAGCGGCGACGACAGGATGACGATCTCGACGCGGGTTTGGGATGTTAGCCGGAGCCGGATTGTCAAGGTGAACGGTCAGGCTGGAACGCGCGTGTCTTCCTCGGCCGATAACCGCGATGACCTTATTGTTCGAACCGAGAATTATATCCTCGACGCGATCTACTGATCACGATCGCTTCTTGCCTCATGCGCGGCTCTGACTTTTGGGAGCGCCCTCGCAACTTGACATTCATCGCCTAATCCCGCATTGGCCGCGCTTCCGCGTGGGAGCGGACCGGGCAAAGACCAGGCTCGGCGCGTCACCACGGGACCTCGATATCAACCGGGCCGGATCGAAAGACCACCGGCCCCGCCAGACAAAGTTGTGAGGACAATATGGCGAAGAAACTGCTGGGGCAGCTCAAGCTCCAGATTCCGGCCGGTCAGGCCAATCCGTCGCCGCCAGTGGGCCCGGCCCTTGGCCAGCGCGGTATCAACATCATGGAATTCTGTAAGGCCTTCAATGCCAAAACCCAGGGCATGGAGGGCGGCGTTAAGGTGCCGGTGGTGATCGACTACTACCAGGACAAATCCTTCACTTTTATCGTCAAATCACCACCCGGGTCGGTGCTTCTGATGAAGGCTGCCAAGAAGAAGAAAGGCGCCAACAAGCCTGGCTATGAAACGGTTGGAACGGTGACGATGGCCCAGTGCCGCGAGATTGCCGAAGTCAAAATGGCCGACCTGAATGCAAACGACCTCGACGCCGCAGCCAAGACGATTGCCGGTCAGGCGCGGTCCATGGGTCTAGAGGTGGTGGAGTAAGACGATGGCGATTGGAAAACGTTTGCGCTCTGCCCACGAGGCGATTGATCGGCTGAAGCTCTATTCGGTCGATGAGGCGGTGAGTGTCGTCAAAACGAATGCGACGGCGAAATTCGATGAAACGATCGAGATTGCGGTCAATCTCGGTGTGGACCCAAAATATGCTGACCAGATGGTTCGCGGCGTGGTGAACTTGCCATCCGGGACCGGTAAGGCGGTTCGTGTGGCCGTGTTTGCCCGCGATGCAAAAGCCGACGAGGCGACTGAGGCCGGCGCCGACATTGTCGGCGCTGAAGACCTGATGGAGAAAATCCAGGGCGGCTTCATGGACTTTGACCGGGTCATCGCGACGCCGGACATGATGGCTGTGGTCGGCCGGCTCGGTAAGGTTTTGGGTCCGCGGGGCCTGATGCCAAACCCGAAGGTCGGCACAGTGACGCCTAATGTTGGCGAAGCGGTGAAGAACTCCAAAGGCGGCGCCGTAGAGTTTCGGGTTGAGAAGGCCGGCATCGTCCACGCGGGCGTTGGCAAGGCGAGCTTCTCCGAAGCTGACCTGAAGGCGAATGTTGTGGCGTTTTTGAACGCACTAACCAAGGCCCGACCCTCGGGCGCCAAGGGGACGTTCGTGAAGAAAATCGCGCTTTCCTCGACGATGGGCCCCGGGGTGATTATCGACGCCCAAGAGGCTCTTGCATCGGCGGGTTAACCGCGCTACACAGCGCGGCTAGCGGGAGCTTTCGGCGACAAACCGAGGGTCTCCCGCTTTCCTGTCCAAGACCATGGGTCAGCGTTCGCGCCGATAATTCCCATGATAGACGGGGCAAGGTGAGACAGGGTTCTGCGGATCGTCCGCGGGCTTGGCCGCACCGACTGCCCTGGGCAGGCGCTGGAAGAGGGCACGCTCTCGGACAGCGGACACCAGGGCGATCGGATGGTCCGGCCGCCTGTTTTGGAGAACCGTAATGGACAAAGCTGGAAAAGCGGTGGCGTTGAAGGAACTCGAAGGCGTCTTCGAGCAATCCGGATCCGTTGTCGTGACTCATTATACCGGGCTTAGCGTTGCGGAAATGACAGGGCTGCGCACAAAGCTCCGTGAGGGCGGCGGCCGGCTCAAAGTGGTCAAGAACCGGATTGCCAAGAAGGCCCTTGCGGGCAAAGGCGGCGATGCGGCGCAAGACCTGTTCAAAGGCCAAGTGGCAATTGCCTATGCTGAAGATCCTTCAGCCGCAGCAAAAGCCACGACCGAGTTTGCCAAGGAAAACGATAAGCTGAAGCTCGTCGGCGCCCTGATGGGCGAAGATGTGATGGATGCGGCGGGTATTGATGTACTTGCCAAGATGCCGTCGCGCGAGGAGATGATTGCGACCATCGTAGCTCGGCTGCTGGGTCAAGCCAGCCAGATTGCTCAACGGATCAATGCCCCCGGCCAACAACTGGCTGGTGCCATCGACGCCATTCAGGAGCAGGCGAGCGCTTAAGGCCACCCCAACGTTCCAACCCAAACATTCTCACTTGTATTGAAAGACTGAAATCAAATGGCAGATATCGCAAAACTCGGTGATGAGCTTCTCAGCCTCACCATCCTGGAAGCCAAAGAGCTCAACGACTATCTTGAAGAGCGTGGCATCAAGGCGGCCGCCGCTGTTGCCGTAGCCGGACCAGCTGGTGCCGGCGGCGACGCTGGCGCGCCCGCTGAAGAAAAGACAGAATTCGACGTCATCCTGACCGATGCCGGCGCCAAGAAAATCGGCGTCATCAAGGTGGTTCGGGAAGTCGTTTCCGGCCTTGGCCTGAAAGAGGCCAAGGAAATGGTCGAAAGCGCGCCGAAGCCGATCAAGGAAGGCGTGTCGAAAGAAGAAGCTGAAGAGCTTCAGAAGAAATTCGAGGAAGCCGGCGCGAAGGTCGAGATCAAGTAAGATCTTGCCCCTTGGGCTCCTCATTCAGGAAGCCGATCCGGCGCGCGGGCTGGGTCATTGCTTCCGGTGTAAATCGTATCGCGGCGGGCTCGTAACGGGTTCGCCGCGACCGCGCGTTCAAAAGGCGTATGTCTTGTCGGGGTTGGCCCGGCAGGCTCAAGACCGGGACACATGATGGCTCTCTCTTTCACGGAAAAGAAACGCATCCGCAAAACCTTCGGACGAATCTCCGAGGCAGTGGAAATGCCGAACCTTATTGAGGTTCAGCGCTCTTCCTATGAACACTTTCTCCAAATGCACACGCCCCAGGCCGAGCGGACTGAGGACGGGCTGGACGGCGTGTTCCGCAGCGTCTTTCCGATTAAGGATTTTTCTGAGCGGGCCGTTCTTGAGTACGTCTCTTATGAATTCGAGACCCCAAAATTCGACGTTGAAGAGTGCCAGCAGCGCGACCTGACCTATGCCGCGCCGCTTAAAGTTCTGCTCCAGCTCATCGTGTTCGACATTGATGAGGAGACCGGCGCGCGCTCGGTCAAGGAGGTCAAGGAGCAGGAGGTCTATCTCGGCGACGTGCCGCTGATGACCGATAAGGGAACGTTCATTGTAAACGGCACAGAGCGCGTGATCGTCTCCCAGATGCACCGTAGCCCTGGCGTCTTCTTCGACCATGATAAGGGAAAGACCCATTCTTCCGGCAAGCTTCTCTTTGCGGCGCGGATCATTCCTTATCGCGGGTCCTGGCTCGATTTCGAGTTTGACGCCAAGGACATCCTGAATGTGCGGATCGACCGGAAGCGGAAGCTCCCGGCGACGACGCTGCTTTATGCGCTCGGCTATTCGACGCACGACATTCTCGATCTTTTCTACACCCATTCGATCTATCGCCTGGACAAGAAGGGCTGGATCACAGGTTTCCGCAGCGACGCCTGGCGCGGCGCAAAGCCTGACTTCGACATTCTAGATGCGAAATCCGGCAAGGCCGTTTTTGAAACCGGTAAGAAGATCACAGCCCTAGCGGCGCGGCGCGCCACCGAAGGTGGCACGGATGAAATCATCATTCCGTCGACGGCGCTCGAAGGAAAGTTCTTGGCGCGCGATGTTGTGAATCGCGAAACCGGCGAGATCTACGGCGAAGCTACCGACGAGCTCACTGAGGAACTGATTGCGGAGCTGCGCGAGGCGGGTGTCTCGGCAATTGACGTTCTCGATGTGGACAGTTCGGGCCGGGGCCCATGGCTGCGTAACACGCTCTTCGCCGATAAGAACGAGACCCGGTTTGAAGCCCTGTCGGACATTTACCGGGTGATGCGCCCAGGCGAGCCGCCAACCCAGGAAGCGGCCGACGCGCTGTTCAATCAATTATTCTTTGATTCCGAGCGCTACGACCTTTCCGCCGTGGGCCGGGTGAAAATGAATATGCGCCTGTCGGTCGCGATCGATGAATACAATAAGGCGGAAGACACCGAGCGGACGCTGCGCAAGGACGACATTGTCGCGGTCACGAAGGTCATTCTCGATCTGAAAGACGGCAAAGGCGAAGTCGACGACATCGATAATCTCGGCAATCGGCGGGTTCGCTCCGTCGGTGAGCTAATGGAGAACAATTACCGCATCGGTCTTGTGCGCATGGAGCGCGCGATTAAGGAGCGCATGTCATCGGTCGATATCGACACGGTGATGCCGCACGATCTGATCAATGCGAAGCCAGTTGTGGCGTCGGTGCGGGAATTCTTCGGGTCTTCCCAGCTGTCTCAGTTCATGGATCAAACGAACCCCTTGTCGGAGATCACCCACAAGCGTCGTTTGTCTGCGCTTGGCCCGGGCGGCCTTACTCGGGAGCGGGCGGGCTTTGAAGTGCGCGACGTGCACCCAACCCACTATGGCCGGATCTGCCCGATTGAGACGCCGGAAGGTCCGAATATCGGTCTCATCAACTCGCTCGCGACCCATGCGCGCATCAACAAGTATGGCTTTATCGAGAGCCCATACCGCAAAGTTGAAAACGGCAAGCTTGGGGATGAGGTCGTGTATCTCTCCGCCATGGAAGAAACGCGCTATTCGATTGCCCAGGCAAACGCGACGGTCGACGACAAAGGCGTCTTGCAGAACGAATTCGTCAACGCCCGGATTAACGGGGAGGCGACCCTCGTTCCGCGTGATGAGGTCCAGTATATGGACGTTTCGCCAAAGCAGGTCGTGTCGGTGGCCGCATCGCTGATCCCGTTCCTTGAGAATGATGACGCGAACCGCGCACTGATGGGATCGAACATGCAGCGCCAGGCGGTGCCGCTGGTGAAATCTGAAGCGCCGCTCGTGGGAACCGGTATGGAATCCGTTGTGGCCCGGGATAGCCGGGCGGCGGTGGTCGCCAAGCGGGCCGGTGTCGTCGAACAAGTCGATGCGACGCGGATCGTGGTGCGCGCGACGGAGGAGGCCGATGTCGGCAAGTCCGGTGTGGACATTTACCGGCTCGCGAAGTTCCGCCGCTCTAATCAAAATTCGTGCATCAACCAGCGCCCGATCGTCCAGGTCGGCGACATGGTGAAGGCCGGCGATATCATTGCCGACGGACCGTCAACAGACCTTGGCGAGTTGGCGCTCGGCCGGAACGTGCTCGTCGCCTTCATGCCTTGGAACGGGTACAATTTTGAAGACTCGATCCTGATCTCTGAGCGGATTGTGCGCGACGATGTGTTCACCTCTATCCACTTGGAAGAGTTCGAAATCGCCGCGCGCGATACGAAGCTCGGCCCGGAGGAGATTACGCGGGACATCCCGAATGTTGGCGAAGAAGCTCTTCGAAACCTCGATGAAGCGGGCATTGTTGCTGTCGGCGCCGAGGTGAAGGCTGGCGATATCCTCGTCGGAAAGGTGACGCCGAAGGGCGAAAGCCCGATGACGCCGGAAGAAAAGCTCCTGCGGGCGATCTTCGGGGAAAAAGCGTCAGATGTGCGCGATACGTCTCTTCGCGTGCCGCCGGGCGATGCCGGTACGGTCGTCGAAGTGCGTGTGTTCAACCGCCATGGCATCGACAAAGACCAGCGGGCCCTTCAAATCGAGCGTGAGCAGATCGAGAAGCTCCAAGAAGATAAGGAAGACGAACAGGCGATCCTGGAACGGAACACCTATACGCGTCTGAAAGATCTTCTGATCGGCAAGGAAGCCGTGGCTGGTCCGAAAGGGTTCACGCCGGGCAAGATCAAGGCCTCCGACTTGGAAGTCCTCGCGGATAATGCCCTCTGGCAGATTGAGCTGAAAAGTGAGAAGGCCCAGGCCGAACTGGAAGGACTGCGTGGTCAGTTCGACATGTCGATCGGCGATCTGGAAGCGCGCTTCAACGACAAGGTGGAAAAAGTTCAACGCGGCGATGACCTTCCGCCGGGCGTTATGAAAGTCGTCAAAGTCTTCCTGGCTGTGAAGCGCAAGCTTCAACCAGGCGACAAGATGGCCGGGCGCCACGGCAATAAGGGGGTGATCTCGAAGATCAATCCGCTGGAAGATATGCCGTTTCTTGAGGACGGTACGGCGGTTGATATCGTGCTGAACCCGCTTGGGGTGCCGTCGCGGATGAATGTCGGGCAGATTCTGGAGACCCATATGGGCTGGGCCTGTTCGGGGCTCGGCCGGATGATCGATGATGCGCTGGAACAGTGGCACCAGGATAATGACGTCAAGAAACTGAAGGCGTCGTTGGAGACCGTGTACGGGAAGGGCGAAGTTGATCTGCCGGATGGCGAGGACGAAGAGCTTGTTGAGCTTGCGACCAATCTGACCAATGGTGTGCCGATTGCGACGCCAGTTTTCGACGGGGCCCGGGAGCCAGATATTGTCGCCATGCTTGAGCGGGCCGGGCTGAAAGGCTCTGGCCAGGTGACCCTGTATGATGGCCGGACCGGTGAGGCCTTCAAACGGTCCGTCACCGTCGGGTACAAGTATCTTCTCAAGCTTCACCACTTGGTGGACGAGAAAATCCACGCCCGGTCGACCGGGCCATATTCGCTCGTGACGCAGCAGCCGCTTGGCGGGAAAGCCCAGTTCGGCGGACAGCGTTTCGGTGAAATGGAGGTCTGGGCCCTTGAAGCTTACGGGGCAGCCTATACGTTGCAGGAGATGCTCACCGTCAAATCGGATGACACGGCCGGACGGGCCAAGGTCTATGAAGCGATTGTTCGCGGCGACGATACGTTCGAAGCCGGCGTGCCGGAGAGCTTTAATGTGTTGGTCAAGGAAATGCGGTCGCTCGGCCTGAATGTCGAGTTGATCGAAGAGGAGTCCCCCGACGAAGTGGCGGAGGCCTGACGCGGCAGGCCTTCCCCCTTTTCGACCTAGTTTTAGCCTCATCCGTTTTAGAGGCTGTCACCGCACCTGAGAGAGAGCGGACATCATGCGCCAAGATGTAACCAATATCTTCAACCCGAACGCCCCGGCTCCTAGCTTTGAGGCGATCAAAATCTCGATTGCGAGCCCGGAGAAGATCCGGTCGTGGTCGTCGGGCGAGATCAAGAAGCCCGAGACGATCAATTACCGGACCTTCAAACCGGAGCGGGACGGTCTTTTCTGCGCCCGGATCTTCGGCCCGGTCAAAGACTATGAATGCCTGTGCGGGAAATATAAGCGCATCAAGTATCGCGGGATCACCTGTGAGAAGTGCGGTGTCGAGGTCACGCTGGCCCGCGTTCGGCGTGAGCGGATGGGCCACATCGAGCTTGCCGCGCCGGTGGCACATATCTGGTTCCTGAAGTCGCTTCCGTCCCGGATTTCAGCGCTGCTTGATATGACGCTGAAGGATGTTGAGCGGGTTCTCTACTTTGAAAGCTATGTTGTCACCGAGCCAGGTCTGACGGATCTCGAGCCGAAGCAGCTCCTCACCGAAGAGGAGTATATGGAGAAGCAGGACGAGCATGGCGAGGACGCGTTCACGGCCATGATCGGCGCCGAGGCCGTGCGCGAAATGCTGCGCGCGATCGACCTTGAAGGCGATGCTGAAATCCTGCGCGAAGAAGTTCGGGAAGCGACGTCGGAGCTGAAGCTCAAGAAAGCGGCGAAGCGGCTGAAGATCATCGAGGCCTTCTTGGCGTCGGGTGCCAAGCCCGAGTGGATGATCATGACAATTGTGCCTGTCATTCCGCCGGATCTTCGTCCGCTTGTCCCACTCGATGGTGGGCGCTTTGCAACCTCAGATTTGAACGATCTTTATCGCCGGGTGATCAACCGCAACAACCGCTTGAAGCGGCTTATGGAGCTGCGTGCGCCGGACATCATTATCCGGAACGAGAAGCGGATGTTGCAGGAATCCGTTGATGCGCTGTTCGACAATGGCCGGCGTGGCCGCGTGATCACGGGCACGAATAAGCGCCCACTGAAATCGCTCTCCGATATGCTGAAAGGCAAGCAGGGCCGGTTCCGCCAGAACCTGCTCGGGAAGCGCGTCGACTATTCCGGCCGGTCCGTCATCGTGGTGGGCCCGAACATGCGTCTGCACGAATGCGGTCTGCCGAAGAAAATGGCACTCGAGCTGTTCAAGCCGTTCATTTATGCGCGGCTCGATGCAAAAGGCCTCGCCGGGACGGTGAAGGCAGCGAAGAAGCTCGTCGAGAAAGAGCGCCCTGAGGTTTGGGACATCTTGGAAGAGGTGATCCGCGAACATCCGGTGCTCTTGAACCGGGCGCCAACGCTACACCGTTTGGGGATCCAGGCCTTCGAGCCGAAGCTCATCGAAGGCAAGGCGATCCAGCTGCACCCACTCGTCTGTGCAGCGTTTAATGCCGACTTTGACGGCGACCAGATGGCGGTTCACGTGCCGCTATCGCTGGAGGCGCAGCTGGAAGCGCGCGTCCTGATGATGTCGACGAACAATATTCTGTCGCCCGCGAACGGCCGGCCGATCATTGTTCCGTCTCAGGATATCGTCCTCGGCCTCTACTATCTTTCGATTGAGAAGGACGGTGAGCCAGGTGAGGGGATGATGATCTCCGACGCGGCTGAATTGGAGCACGCGCTTGAGTCCGGCAGCTTGACGCTGCACGCCAGAATCAAGGCGCGCTATGAAACGGTGGACGCGGACGGAAACCCGATCGTCAACGTGATCGATACCACGCCGGGGCGCTTGATGATTGCCGATGTGCTTCCGCGCAGCGCCGATCTCTCGCTGGATCTCGTCAATCAGCTCATGACGAAGAAGGCAATCGGTCGGATGATCGACGAGGTCTATCGGAACTGCGGTCAGAAAGCGACGGTCATCTTCTGTGACAAGGTGATGGAGCTTGGCTTCCGGGAAGCCTGTAAAGCGGGCATCTCGTTCGGTAAGGACGATATGGTCATCCCGAGCGCGAAGGCGAAACTCGTCGAAGAGACCCGCCAATTGGTCTCCGAATATGAGCGCCAATATGCCGACGGCCTGATCACGCGTGGTGAGAAATACAACAAAGTCGTCGATGCTTGGTCGACCTGCACCGATAAAGTGGCCGATGCCATGATGGATGCGGCCGGCGAGGTTCACCAGGACGAGGCAACCGGCCGTGCGGCGGAAACCAATTCGGTCTTCATGATGGCGCATTCCGGTGCCCGGGGATCGAAGAACCAGATGAAACAGCTGGCCGGGATGCGGGGCCTCATGGCCAAGCCTTCAGGCGAAATCATCGAGACGCCAATCGTGTCGAACTTCAAGGAAGGCCTGACGGTCCTTGAATACTTCAACTCGACCCACGGCGCGCGGAAAGGCCTCGCCGATACGGCACTGAAAACGGCAAACTCAGGCTATCTGACACGCCGTTTGGTCGACGTCGCCCAGGACTGCATCGTCAATGAAGACGATTGCGGCACGGACCAAGGCATCACCCTGACACCCGTCATGGACGGGGCCGATGTGGTCGTCTCCTTGGGCGAACG
>JBCAWP010000061.1:0-11450 GCA_038534535.1 Pseudomonadota bacterium | reverse complement strand
CGCCAACGCGTCGGCCTCGTGTCGGATGGGGAAGCGGCCCAGCCACTCCTTTCGGACCTCCATTATGTGCGCCGCGCGCTCGAGCCGTTTGCCATTCTCGACGATGGACGCCTGGCAGACCTCGTGGCGGCAGAACCAGACGCCATCATCCTCACAGACATCGGCGAGATCCCCGTTGCCGCGCTCGGACCGCTGACCGAGTGGGTGGAGGCTGGCGGCGCATTGATCCGGTTCGCCGGCCCGCGTCTCGCGGCCCAGGGCGACGCGCTGACACCAACACCGCTGCGGCGCGCTTCCCGGGCGCTTGGCGGAGCGCTCGCCTGGGATGAGCCGCAGGCGCTCGCCGAGTTTCCCGCAGGATCGCCATTTGGCGGCCTGCCCGTTCCGGGCGATGTGCGTGTCCGCCAGCAGGTCCTCGCCCGGCCCGCGCCGGACCTCGATGAAAAGACCTGGGCCCGCCTTGAGGATGGATCTCCACTTGTGACGGCGGCTGCGCGCGGCTCGGGGCTTGTGGTTCTATTCCATGTGACCGCCGGACCTGACTGGTCGGATCTGCCCTATTCGGGAACCTTTGTGGATATGCTGCGCCGAGCCATTGCCGCGGGACAGGGCCGGTCCATCGGCGACGCTGACGGGCTCTATGCGCCTCAGCTCGTGCTTGACGGGTTCGGCCAGCTCGAAGCGCCGACGGATGCGGCCGCGCCCCTCGCGGCGGCGGACTTTGCAGGCGCCAAACCGTCGGAAATGCACCCGCCGGGCCTTTACCAGGGGCCGGCTGGCACCCGGGCGCTGAATGCCGGTGCAAGATATTCACCCCTCCCGATTGAGGCCTGGCCAGCGACAGCAACGCTGCTTGGCGATGCCGAAGCGCGCCGCTTTCCTCTCGCGGGCGCCCTTATCGCAATGGCCCTCGCTTTGATCGCCATTGACCTAATCGTTGCCTTGGCGACAGCGGGACGATTGCCCTCAATGACGCGGGGCGTCGCGGCGAGCCTCGTCCTTTTGATCGTGTCATCGCTTGCCGTGATCCCGGACGGCTGGGCGCAGTCCACCGGGGACCCGGCCGACGCGGCGCTCTCCCTAAGGTTTGGATATGTCATTACCGGACAAGCGGACGTCGACACGCGCGCCCGGGAGGGCCTCGCAGGCCTCACCGACGTTCTCAACCTCCGCACGTCCGTGACACCAGACCCGCCGGACGGGCTGAACTTGGAAGAGGCGCCGCTTGAACTCTACCCGCTGATCTATTTTGCGGTGCCGGAGGGGGCGGGCCCGCTGAGTGCGCGCGCGATTAGTCGGCTGAACGCGTATCTGCGGACGGGCGGCGCGCTCATCATCGATACACGCAATGGATCATCCATTTCCGGCGATAGCGATTTCGGGGCGCTCGACACCCTGCTCGAGGGGCTCGACGCCCCGGCACTGGCGCCTGTGCCAGACAATCATGTGCTGACACGTAGCTATTATCTCATCGATGAGTTTCCGGGCCGATACGGCGACCGGCGCCTTTGGATCGAGGCGCCTGCGACGTCCCGGGCGTCCCGACGCGGCGATGGCGTTTCACGCCTATTCGTGGGCGATGCCGACTGGGCCTCGGCCTGGGCCTCGGATGAGCGGGGCCGCGCGCTCTACGCCGTCGACGGGGGCAGTCAACAGCGCGAAATGGCGATCCGGTTCGGTGTGAACGTGGTGATGTACGTGTTGACCGGTAATTATAAGGAAGATCAGGTTCACCTCCCGGCACTGCTGGAACGCCTCGGGGATGATACCGATGGTTTGGCCCCGCCTTTACGAGACGGTGAGCCGGAACCCCTGTTTCCCGAAGTCGAGACCCAGCCATGATCGACGTTACACGTCTTGGGTTTGAGCCGCTGATCGGGTGGCCGTGGCTGGCGGGTCTTGCCGTCCTCGCCCTGATCTGCTGGGGCGCCTATCTCTTGTTGCGTGGCCAGGCTTGGCTCACGCGCGGGCTAGCGCTGACCTTACTCGCGGCCGCCCTGTCTAACCCGGCCATCGTCCGCGAGGAACGCGATCCGCTCCCCTCCGTCGCCGCGATTATTCTTGACCGGTCTGAGAGTATGGAGTTCGGCGCGAGGACAAGCGCTGCGGAGACAGCGTTTGCCGCGCTGCAATCGCGCTTGGCTGAGGACGAGGCGCTGGAGGTGCGCGTCCTGCGCTCTGACCCCGACGCGGACGGGACAGACCTTTTCACCGGGCTCGAAAATCTGATGGCCGATGTTCCGCGCGATCGGATCGCCGGAACGGTGCTCGTGACCGATGGCCAAGTACACGATGTGCCGGCCCCGCCGGGAAACGCCGCCCCCCTTGGACCGATCCATGCCTTGATTGTTGGGGATGAGTCGCGCGGTGACCGGCGGGTAGAGATTGTGTCGGGCCCGAGCTTCGGCATTGTCGGCGAACGGATTGAGTTCACTGTTCGGGTTGAAGACCCAACGAGCGGATCGGTTCCGGTGACGATCTCGCTGAATGGTGATGTGATCAGCCGAGAGGACGTACCGGCGAATGAAGACACGACCCTCGCCTTTGACATTGAGCGGCGTGGGAGCAATGTCCTTGTGGTTGAGACACCGGCCGGACGGGAAGAGCTGACCCTCGCCAACAATCGGACCGCAGCCACAATTTCCGGCGTACGCGACCGGCTGCGGGTGCTATTGATCACAGGGAAGCCGAATGCGGCGGGGCGCGTCTGGCGGGATCTTTTAAAATCAGATCCGCAAGTCGACCTCGTTCACTTCACGATTTTGCGCCCGCCCTATGCCTTCGAGGCCGCCCCAATTGAGGAGTTGGCGCTTATCCCGTTTCCAACCGACGAACTCTTCGAGGACAAGCTGGTCGATTTCGATCTGGTCATTTTCGACCAGTATGAGCGGCGCGGCGTGATCACCTGGTCCTATCTGAACAACATGGCCCAATATGTGGATGATGGCGGAGCGTTGTTGATTGCGGCCGGCGAGGATTATGCTGGCCCTGCAAGCCTTGCGCGCACACCCCTCGCCGCTGTGCTGCCGGCCACGCCGACGGGCGATATGATGACGGGCCGCTTTCTGCCGGCCGTAACCGAGGAGGGCGCGCGCCACACCGTGACAGCACCACTTGCCGGGCGAGAATGGGGGGGGTGGATGCGCTACATCTCTGCTGAGCCGCGCGCCGGCGATGTGCTGATGTCGACCCCGGAAGGTGCCCCCCTACTCGTGCTCGACCGGGTTGGCGATGGCCGGGTCGGCCTGCTCCTCTCTGACCAGATCTGGCTGTGGGCGCGCGGCCATGATGGCGGCGGGCCATTTTCAGAACTCATTCGCCGGCTCGTTCACTGGATGATGAAAGAGCCGGAACTTGAGGAGCGCCAATTATCCCTCGCCACCGATGGTGACACCGCGGGCATCACGTTGAGGACACTGTCGGATGACCCCGCCCCGGTGACCCTAGAAACGCCGGAGGGTGATATTCTGGAGGCGCAGTGGCAAGAATTTGCGCCAGGGACCTATTCAGCTGAGCTGCCGATTGATGGGCTTGGGCTCTATCGCGCCCGCTCTGGTGATTTAGAGGCGGTCGCGCTAAACGGCCCGGCTAATCCCCGCGAATATGTGGATCTGCGGGCAACAGGCGAGGTTTTAGCCCCTGTTACGGACGCGACCGGTGGTGGCATCTTCCGAATGAATGCGGCCGGCAACAATTTGCCGGATATTCGCCGCGTGAGCCGCCGTGGCCGGGCAGCTGGCAGCAACTGGCTCGGCCTGCGCGAACGGGACGCCTATGCTGTGCGGGACTCGCGCTCGACGCCGCTCCTCCCCGGTATCCTGGCCGCAGCCCTTGCGATGATCTTGCTGCTCCTCGCCTGGCGGCGTGAGGGGCGGTGACAATTCAGGGAAAGCGGAGACTGGCGAACGACCCGTCGCAACACTCGTTAGGGCTGCTTCCTTCCGGACCTGACCCGGTTGGCGAGGGCTCCGTCCGCCGCCAGCCTCCTGAGGGCTATATCGCCCCCAAGGGACGGGCTTGCAAGCCTCGCGCGCCGGACATCTGACATTTCACATAGCTCGACATTGCACCCTCGCAGCCCACCTCTAAGGTGGAGATCACGCTTTTCCCGCCAATTGAGACCTATTCGCCCATGAAACACGCCCTCTTTACCGCCATGTTCCTGATAGCTGCTTGCACGGGCGCAAGTGAGCCAGCGGCGAGCGACGGGGCAGATGCCGTCGCCTCGGAACCGGCTTGGCCGCATGACGGGTCCGATCTCGCGCCTGATCCGGCGGTTGTCTATGGCGAGCTCCAAAACGGTTTGCGCTATATCCTGCTAGAGAATGACACACCAACGGGCACAGCGGCGCTGCGCCTCCGGATAGATGGCGGCTCTCTTGACGAGACAGACGAGGAAGCCGGCCTCTCCCATTTCCTCGAACACATGGCCTTTAATGGGTCGCAGAACGTCCCCGAAGGCGAGATGATCAAGATCCTGGAACGCTACGGACTGGCCTTCGGACCGGACACCAATGCGTTCACGAGCTTTGACCAAGTGCAGTACCAGTTGGACCTCCCCTCAACCGAAGCGGAGATCGTTGAGACCGGGCTGTTCCTGATGCGGGAGACCGCGAGCAATCTTACGCTCGCCGAGGATGCAATTGACCGGGAGCGCGGCGTCATCGCCTCAGAAGCGCGGGCGAGAAACTCGTTCGGGCTACGCCGGTTCGAGCATCTCATTACATTCCTGGCCCCCGAAACGCCCCTGGCGGACCGGTTACCGATTGGCGACGCCGATGTGGTCGCCAATGCGCCGGCCGAGCGGTTCCGCACGCTCTATGAAAGCTATTACCGCCCGGAACGAACGGTGCTCGTAGCGGTCGGCGACTTTGAGACGGGCGTCATGGCGGATCGGATCGAATCTGCGTTCGGAGACTGGGTCGCGCCGCCCCGGCCAGACCGCATGGACCTGCCGTCGACGATTGACGAGACGCGGGGCCTTGAGACCGCCCTCTTCGTTGATCCGGATGTGCCGACCATCATTTCGATCAATGCTGTGATCGCCTCTGATGTACGCCCGGACACCGGCGCAGAGCGCAAACGGCTGTTACTGCGGCGGATCGGAAACGCGATCCTGTCGCGCCGGTTTGCCCGCCTCGCCCGAGAACCGGACGCCATTTTCCTTAATGCAGGCGCGGGGCAATCGGACTATTTCGCCCTGGCAAGCGTCGCCTCCGTCGATCTGACGACGACGCCCGAGAATTGGCAGGCTGCCCTGGCGGTCGGCGAACAGGAACTGCGCCGCGCGATTGAGTATGGGTTCACCGCCTCTGAACTCGCCGAACAAATCGCCAATCTGCGGACAGGGCTCGAAAACGCCGCCGAACAGGCCGACACGCGCCGGACGCCATCGCTCGCCGATGCGCTTGCCGGGGCCATCAATGACGATCAAGTCTTTACGACGCCGGCATCGGCGCTCGCACGATTTGAGTCCTATGCTGAAGACATCACGCCCGAGGCTGTGCACGCGGCTTTCCGAACGCAATGGACACAGGGCGGCGGGCCGCTGATCCATCTGTCGAACAAGTCGGCGATCGACGACGCCGAAGCGGAGATCTTGACCGCCTGGACAGCGAGCACGACCGTCGAAGTTACACCGCCGGACGGCGCAGATGTGGCGACCTTTGCATATACAGATTTCGGTTCGCCCGGCGAGATCATCCGAGACGAGATGATTGATGATCTCGGTATCCGGACCATTGTATTCGACAATAATGTTCGGCTGAATTTGAAGTCGACGGATTTCGAAGATGGGCGCGTACGGATCAGTCTTCGGTTTGGTGGCGGACTTTTAGAGTTTCCGCCCACGGCGGATGGATTGCCGCTCTTCATGTCGATCGCGCTGCTACAGGGCGGGCTGGAAGCCCACAGCGTCGACGATCTGCAGTCTATTTTTGCGGGGCGAAGTGTCTCGTTCGGTTTGAGCGCCGGCAGCGATGCCTTCGGAGCGCGGGTGACAACAACGCCCGATGATCTGGCTCTGCAGATGCAGATCCTCGCCGCATCCGTCACGGCGCCGGGCTATCGGCAAGAAGGCGAAGCCCAGTATCGCCAGACGCTTGACGTGTTCTACCCCACGCTTGATGCGGAACCCGGCGGCATTGTCTCCAGGGATGTCGACCGAATTCTCCGGAACGGCGATATCCGGTTTGGCATTGGTCCGGTGGACACCCTTTCGGCCCATACGTTCGACGATCTGAAAGCCGTCATCGACGACGCGTTTCGAAACGGCGCGGTGGAGATCGGCATGGTGGGCGACTTCGAGGATGCGGCCGCGATCGCCGCTGTCGCCGCGACCTTCGGCGCTTTGCCCGAGCGACGCGCCGAGCGCCAAGCCTTTGAGGCTGCCCGGAAGGTCCGGTTTCCCGAGGATCGCTCCGCCCGCACGCTCACCCATGAGGGCCCGGCGGACAAGGCGCTTGCACTCGTCTATTGGCCAACGGATGACAATCGCGATCAAAAAGCCACTTATACGCGCAACCTCTTGCGGGCTGTGCTGCGGCTAAAACTGACCGAGACGCTGCGCGAAGCGCTCGGGGCGACCTACTCGCCCGGCACGCGCTCAACCTCTTCATCGGTCTATCCCGGCTATGGCTTCCTGTCTGCCTCAAGCGAGGTCGAGCCAGGCGATATCGAAACGATATTCGCCGCAATCGATGAAATTACCGGGGCCATGGCGTCCGGATCGATCTCCGACGATGAGCTTAAACGGGCGCGCCAGCCCATCCTCGAAAGTCTCGAAGAGGGTTTGGAAAGCAATGGGAGTTGGCTTGGCATTGTCGACGAAGCGCAGACCGAACCCGGCGATCTAGAACGCTGGCGCACAAGCGCGGACGTCTATGCCGCGATCACAACCGAGGACCTTGTCGAAGCGGCGGCCACTTGGCTGAAGCCGGACGACGCCCTCAAAATCTCGATTGTCTCAAGCGAGGCCGAATGACCCATATCCCCCTCGCCGCTGACCCCCTCGACCGAGCCGCCCATCGCCGCTTGGACGAAGATTGGCTCGACGCGGCTTTCCGGAAAGATGATGCTCTAATCATGGTGTTCCGGTCTGGGGCCCCCTTTGTTGATGGCGATGGCGCGCTTGTGTGGCTGGGGCCGCAGGCTGCTGCGCTTACAACAGCGCCCTTGCGCATTTTTCTTGGCTTAGATCGCCAGGGCGCCGCGATTTTTGCGCTTGATCTGCCGGATGATTTTGACCTCGACCAGGCGCCAATTTCGGGACTCGGTGATTTCGAGGATGCAAGGGGCGCATTTTCGCGCATGGCGCCTCTCGAAGCCAATCTCGCCTCGACTGCCCGCTCGATCTTTGAGTGGCATCGGTCCCACGGATTTTGCGCCCGGTGCGGAGCACCGTCCGATGTCGAAGAGGCGGGGTGGAAGCGGCACTGCCCGAACTGCGGTGCTGAGCACTTCCCGCGTACAGATCCGGTCGCAATTATGCTGGCGGTGAAAGACGACAGATGTCTGCTCGGCCGGCAAGCGAACTGGCCGCAAGGCTTCTACTCCTGTCTCGCGGGCTTTGTGGAACCAGGCGAGACACCGGAACAGGCGGCCGCACGGGAGCTGGAAGAAGAAGCCGGGATCCAAGCAGACCCTGCTCGGGCTGAATACTTGTTCAGTCAGCCCTGGCCTTTCCCCTCCTCACTTATGGTGGGGCTGATCCTGGAAGCTGAGACCGAAGAGATTCGCATCGATCAGACCGAAATCGAGGAAGCGCGCTGGTTCTCAAGGGAGGAAGCCGCCCAGATTATTGCAGGCCAACACCCCTCGCTCTATGCCCCGCCGGAAATCGCGGTGGCGCACCACATTCTGAAAGTGTGGGTGGAGCGAGGCGCTTAACGGCCAGTGAGCGGGTCGCGTAGCGTAGTGCGGCGCTCGCCGGCGGGAAACACGCCAATGATCTTCAGCTGGCTTGAGAAAAAGCCCAACTCATCAAGAGCGAGTTGCACGGGCCGCTCATCGGGATGGCCATCAATCTCGGCATAGAACTGCGTCGCTTGGAAGGAACCACCAATCTGGTAGCTTTCCAGTTTCGTCATGTTCACACCATTTGTCGCAAACCCGCCCATGGCTTTGTAGAGCGCGGCGGGGATATTACGCACCTGGAAGATGAAGGCTGTCACGGCGCGGCCCTCGCCAAGCGCCATATCCAGGGGGTCGCGCGACATGATGACGAACCGTGTCGTATTATGAGCGGCGTCTTCAATATCCTCTGCAAGAATGTCGAGGCCGTAGACCTCGGCCGCTAAGCGCGGCGCAATTGCCGCAACGGACGGCTCGGCGAGTTCGACCACTTCGCGGGCCGCCCCGGCTGTATCGGCGGCTGCGATCGCCTGAATACCGTGGGTTCGAAGGAAATTGCCGCACTGGCCGAGACCCATAATGTGGGAGCGGGCCGTTTTGATCTCGTCAAGCGTTGTTCCCGGCAACGCCATGAGCTGAAATCTAATGGGCAGATAGTGTTCCGCGACGATGTTTAGATTGGTCGTTGGCAGGATATGATGGATGTCCGCGACGCGACCGGCAATCGTATTGTCGACCGGAATCATGGCGAGGTCGGCCTCGCCTTTTTCGACGACGGAGAAGACGTCCTCAAAGGTGCGACAGGGCCATGGCTCCATGTCCGGATACGCCTCTCGGCAGGCGATATGGGAGTTCGCGCCGGGCTCTCCCTGGTAGGCAATACGATTTGTCATCGCGCTCTTGTAGCGGCGCGGCCATCCCTCGCAAGCGATCCGCGCAGCCTAGATGCGGCGGATCGCCGCGAAATAGCGGGGTCAAACTTCGCATTAGGACACCGTATGTTGTCAGTCGAAACGACGCGTGCCACAAGGCGCGCCAGGAATTTGGACATGGGGAAAACCAGGTATGGGCGAACTCGGCCTAAACAAAATTCTCGGGGCCGTGCTGGCCACTGCGCTCTTCATTTTGGGTGTCAATGAACTCGCGACGGGCGTGTTCGGCGGCGGCGGTCACCATGATGACCATGAATATGAGAGCCTGAATGAATGGGCAGCTGCAAGCTTCCCAGGCTTTCACGTGGAAATCGCAGAAGCGGTCTCGGCTGGCCCTGATGAAGAAGAAGAGATTTTCGATCTCGGACTGGCCCTGGCGAGCGCCGACATCTCCGCCGGCGAGTCCGCCATGCGCCAGTGTGCGCAGTGCCACAGCTGGAATGAAGGCGGCGTCAACGGAACCGGCCCGAACCTCTACGGGATTATGGGCCAAGATATCGCCGCCGTCTCGGGCTTCAACTATTCCGGCGCGCTGTCAGGCGTTGAGGGCGCGTGGACCTATGACAAGATGAATGCTTGGCTTGAGAACCCATCAGGCTATGTGCGCGGCAACAAAATGTCCTATGCGGGCCTGCGTAGCCCGCGTCGCACGGACGAACGCGTCAACATCATTGCCTATCTTGCAAGCATTTCACCGAACGCGCCGGCGTTCCCAGCGCCGATTGAAGCGACGGGAGATGCGGCCGTCGACGTCGGCGAGAATTAATCTCAGCCGGTTGATGATGGCTGATAGAGAAGAGGCGTTCCGGCGCCTCTTTTTTTGTTGTGTTCACGGACAATCGCGAACGACACGGACGATCGGAGAGCTGAGGATCCGCTGACAGCGCGGACATTCGGCAACGCAGCTCGCAAAACCGGATGGTCTCGGATACAATTTTTATTAATCATAACAATGATCTGCGCGCTTTCCCTCAAACAGCGCCAAAATCAGCGAACGAACCAATCTGGTTCAGCAGTATGTGGGAAAGTGATCCGGCGTGCACCGGTCGGCGGCCCATAAAGCGTGGCAATCCGCTTGACCGCGACCTCCAGAGGTTCGAGCGCTACGGCCATATGGTTCGCATTGGCATGGATCAGGGTTTCAGCATCGAGCATCAAACCCACATGCCCCTTCCAGAAAACGAGATCATTCTTCTGCAATGTGCTGGGACCAAGCGGCGCTTCGATCGCGACACCAGACCAGGCAAATTGCATATCCGAATCTCGAGGCAAACGGGCCCCGCAAGCCCCGAATGCGAGCTGAACAAGTGCGCTGCAATCGAGGCCGGTCGCATCCCGCCCGCCCCAGAGATAGGGCGTGCCCATAAACCCGAGCGCCACGGCCGACGGCTCCGGCAAACGCTCGCCGAGCTCTCGCGTGTGCTGGCGCGGCACCCATCCGAAATCATCGATCAACAGATAATTTCCATCGCGTTTTGCCACGGAAAACCGGCTTCCCAGGAATAGGGCCGCCTTCGGCATCGATTTCAAATCGGGCTCGCTGAAGGCATTCGTCATCGGTGCCGAGATCCAATGGGTCGGCGGCGTGTCCGGCCAGGGGCCGAGCCCCTTCAGCCGCGCCCAGCCAACATAATGGTCAGCGCCTGACCGAATGAGTACGCAGTCGCCGCGGCGCTCATAGATCTCAATTGGCTCACCATAGACTGCAGACGAGACGCGCTCGCCCGCGGCCGAGAACAATGGAAGATGCGGCGCGGTGACAACCGCCCGCTGGGGCAATGCCGTATTCGGCGGCGCTATGCGTCTATCGTTACGGTCAAGCATATTCCGCAAGGCATATCAGGCAGCTGCGGTTTTGTCGTCCCTGCCTGCGGGCTCTGCCGGACCCTGCTCTGCCGCCAGAATATAGCCTGCCAACTCGCGCAAATAAGCGACACCTTCGGATGTGCGTTCGATGAACACATTTCTGAGGTCTGACTCATCGCGAACACGCTTGACCAGCGTATCTTTGGTCAGCGTGTCGAGGGCACGGGTCACGGCGGGCTTGGCGATATTCAACGCCAAAGCGAGCCCGCGCACCGTATGGGGCCCACGGGTGAGCGACACGGTCATCAAGATCGCCTGCTGGCGGGCCGTCAGATCAGGCCCGTCAGAACGGACCGACGCGACCAGCGTTCTCTGCCAGAGTGTCAGGGCCTGCCGCTCAGAAAGTGCCATGTGTCGATCCCGTTTTTCTGTCTGTCCAGAAGCGTCGGGTGATTTGCAAAGCGCTGCAAGCCCCGGATCAGCCCGGCGCATATCGCTTTTGCAGCATACCCCAGATCGCCCGCAGACCGCAGGCCGCAGCCCCGGCTGGACGTCCATATTTCACCTCCCGCCACGCCCAGACATCGAGGTGGACCCAGCGCGGCGCATCAACGAAATTTTTCAAAAACAACGCCGCAGTGATCGAGCCGGCCATACCGCTTGAGGCGGAGTTGACCATATCAGCGACCGAGCTTTTCAGCATGCTCTGATAGGCCGGCCAGATCGGCATCCGCCATGACGGATCGCCCACAACACCGGCACTCTCAAGAATATCCGCTGCGAGGGCCTCATCATCAGTGTAGACCGGCGCGAGATCCGGTCCGAGAGCCACGCGTGCGGCACCGGTGAGCGTCGCGAAAT
>JBCAWP010000060.1:0-11554 GCA_038534535.1 Pseudomonadota bacterium | reverse complement strand
GGCCAGATTGACCGATGGGTAACGGCTGCGCAGCCACATGATCACGGCGTCTCGTCCTGTCAGTGTGACAAGTCCAATGAGCGCAGCGGGCCAGAACACTGCCAGACCGCCAAAAAGGGCCGCTGCGACGAGTACCTTGTCAGCCCAGAGGTCGAGTTTCGCGCCAAACTCAGACTCCGCTTTCAGCGCGCGGGCCAGATAGCCATCAATCCAGTCTGTCAGACAGGCGAATGAGAAAATCAGAAACGCGAAGCCATAAAGCACCGCAACTTCGAGGGCGTCCGTACGGCTAGCTGCGAGCCAAATCATCGCGCCCACGACGGGTGCGGCGAGGATGCGGATAAAGGTGACGGCATTTGGCAGCCAGTTTAGCATCGCAGTTTACCCTCCGTGGAAATGCCCATAGATCCGCTCTGCAAGGGCTTGGTTCACCCCGTCGACACTCGCGATGTCTGCCAGGTTGGCCCGGGCGACACCCCGCGCCGATCCGAACCGGTGTAGCAGCGCCTTTTTCCGGGCGGGGCCAATGCCTTCTATCTCATCAAGCGGATTTTTGCGGATCGCATTTGCGCGTTTCGAGCGATGCGCGCCAATCGCCCACCGGTGGGCTTCATCGCGCAGACGCTGGAGATAGTAGAGCACCGGCGCATTCGGTGGCAGCTGAAAAGGGGCCCGTCCGGGTTGGAAGAATTTCTCGCGACCAGCATTTCGGTCGACGCCCTTGGCAATCGACACAAGGGTCAGATCGTCCGGTCCGAGGCCAAGTGATCGGAGCGTTTCCAGCACGGCCGACAATTGCCCCGCGCCGCCGTCGATCAGAACCAGACCGGGATAGCTCTCCAACTCACTTATGGGTTTCCCGCTGGTCTCGGCTTCTTTGAGGAGCCTTGAAAAGCGCCGGCGCATGACCTCTCGCATCATGGCATAATCATCGCCGGGTTCTGTTTCGCCATCCTTGATGTTGAACTTACGGTACTGCGCTTTGATAAACCCTTCTGGGCCGGCCACGACCATCCCGCCAACGGCATGGCTCCCTTGGATATGGGAGTTGTCATAGACCTCGATCCGGCTCGGTGGCTCATCGAGATCAAACGTCTTCGCAACTTCGCTCAGAAGGCGGGCTTGGCTCGCTGTCTCGCCGAGTTTACGCGCGAGGGCTTCTTTGGCGTTGCGTTCGGCCTGGAGGACAAGCTCGCGTTTTGCTCCCCGCTGCGCGGCACGAATCTCAATCTTGTGACCGGCCCGCAAAGCGAGGGCTTCGGCAATTAAATCGCACTGTTCGGGCGTCTCGCTAGTGAGGATCAGCTTGGGCGCAGGACGGGTGTCGTAAAACTGGACGAGGAAGGCCGCTAAAATATCAGCTTCGCTTGCATCCCGCTCATGGCGGGGAAAGTAAGCTTTTGTGCCCCAATTCTGTCCGGCCCGAAAGAAGAAGACTTGCACGCAAGACTGGCCGCCCTCCAGGGCGATTGCGAAGACGTCCGCTTCCTCAATTCCATCGGGGTTAATTGTCTGGCTTGCGCGGACATGGGCAAGCGCGCGGATCCGATCTCGCAGGCGCGCGGCGGTCTCAAACTCCATGGCGTCTGCCGCCGCTTCCATGTCAGCGGCCAGGCGAGATTGAAGATCGACGGCTCGACCTCTCAGGAACTCCGCCGCTTCGTCGGCGAGGGCGTTATAGTCATCCTCGCTGATCAGGTCGACGCATGGCGCGGCGCACCGCTTAATCTGGTGGAGCATGCAGGGACGCGAGCGGGCCTCGTAGACACTGTCCTCGCAAGTGCGCAGGAGAAAGGCTTTTTGGAGTGTATCGATTGTCCGCCGAGAGGCGCCGGCGCTTGCAAATGGACCGAAATAGTCGCCCTTATCCTGTTTTGAGCCCCGGTATATCGCAATCTGCGGGGCCGCATGATCCCGCCGGATCAAAATGTAAGGGAAGGATTTATCGTCCCGCAGGAGGATGTTGAAGCGGGGTTTGAGCTTCTTGATCAGATTCGCTTCTAGCAGCAGCGCCTCGGTTTCCGTCTCTGTTACGACGAATTCCATCGCGCGGGTCAGCTGGATCATCAGGGCAATGCGCTGCGTGTGGCCGCCAAGTTTGGCGTAGTTGGACACCCGGTTTCGAAGGTTTCGAGCCTTCCCAACATAGAGCACCTCATCGTGCTCGCCGAACATGCGATACACGCCCGGCTTACCTGGCAGCCGTTTCAGGTTTTCCTTGATGATGTCGACGCCGCGCGCCGGCATCGACGAAGCCGTGTTGTCGTCCATGCCGCGATTAGTAGCGCGATTTTTGTGAGTGCGAAGCCCGGAATGTGTGGCTCATCACAAGGACTAGACGACTGTTTTGACGACAGTGTCGGTAACAAAGGCGAACATCAGAAGGACGGCGATGGCAAAGCAGCTTTGCTTTGCCATCGCCGATCCGTCGCCGCGATCATAGCCGCGTGTGCGATCAGCTGGACGCGGAACGGGACGGACCGTGCCGAGGATCAAGAATCCAGCGCAAGTGACCGACAGGATAAAGACCTGCTCCATGCGGTCCAGACCCACCCACCATTTGTCCATATGGCCAATGATGAAGGCAAGTTCGCGAATGAGTTCCTGCCAAGCTTCTTTGAGTAGTTCCATTATATCCTCCAGGCCCGCGCCCAGAACCCTGAAAAGAAGGTCGCAGATTTGCCTTAAGACCGCGCAAAGGCTGCCTGTGAAAATTACCGTATCTGCGACAAGATTTATTGCTCCGTGCTAATTTCGGTCGTTCGCTATTGCGCGTGGTTTGTGCGCCGCCTAAGCCGGGCGTTGCGTGTCTTATAGATAAAGGGAAAAGCGATGGCCCAGGACCTCCGGCTCAGCGACGCCGTTAACCGCGTAAAACCGTCCGCGACCATCGCGGTGACGACAAAGGCGGCTGAGCTTAAGCGGGCGGGCGTCGATGTGATTGGCCTTGGGGCTGGAGAACCGGATTTTGATACGCCAGACCATGTCAAAGCGGCCGCGATGGCGGCGATTGAGGCGGGCAAGACCAAGTACACGCCGGCCGACGGCATCCCGGAATTGAAGGAGGCAATTTGCGCTAAGTTCGAACGAGACAACGATCTCAGCTACACGCCCTCGCAAGTGAATGTCTCGCCTGGGGGAAAGGCGGTCATATTCAACGCGTTCTTGGCCACCTTGAACGCCGGCGATGAGGTGATTGTGCCGGCACCCTATTGGGTGAGCTATCCGGATATGGCGCGCCTCGCCGGTGCGACGCCGGTCTTTGTCGGCTGCGGGCCGAACACAAACTACAAGATGACACCGGAGGCGCTTGAGGCCGCGATCACGCCGCAGTCGCGTTGGCTGGTGCTGAACTCGCCGTCGAACCCAACAGGTGCGGCCTACACACGGGCCGAACTGAAAGCGCTCGCTGACGTGTTGTTGCGCCACCCGCATGTCTGGGTCCTTACGGATGATATGTACGAGCAACTCGTTTATGATGGGTTCGACTTTGCGACGATCGCACAGGTCGAGCCGGCACTCTATGAGCGCACGCTCACGATGAACGGTGTCTCGAAAGCCTATGCTATGACGGGGTGGCGGATTGGTTACGCGGCCGGCTCGGAAAAGCTGATCGGTGCGATGCGGAAGATCATGAGCCAGTCCACATCAAATCCGTGCTCGATTTCGCAGTGGGCGAGTGTGGCAGCGCTCAACGGGTCCCATGATTTTCTCGATGAGCGGAATGCAGCCTTCAAGGCACGACGCGATTTCGTCGTCGCTGAACTGAACAAGGCTGACGGATTGACCTGCGCCACGCCCGAAGGCGCGTTCTATGTCTATCCCAGCTGCGCCGGAGCGATCGGTAAGGTCAGTCCTGGAGGACACCGTATCGACAGCGATAAGGCATTTTGCAGCGCGCTGCTGGAAGAGGCAAAAGTTGCGGCCGTGTTTGGGGCTGCGTTTGGACAGTCTCCCGCATTCCGCGTGTCTTATGCAACGTCCACGGCCGCCTTGGAGACGGCCATGGCCCGAATCCAGGACTTCTGCGCACGCCTTAGCTAGACAAAAAAAGAGCCGGGCTGCGATAACGCGCCCGGCTTTAAAGTCAGCACTTAGCTATAGGGAGGAAACGTGAGGGCGCGTGTGTGACGCGACCTTAGCCAGTGCGAGGCTGACATAGGCGATCTCTTCTCAAGTTGCACCACCTGTCTGCATGAAATTCTCGTGACCATATTGTGACGAGGATAATTTATGCCAATTTTTCAGATTTCTGGCGATTTTTTCGCCTTAATGGCTCTATTTCTTCGGTTAAAAAATCCCTGAAAGCGGCAATCCGCTTCGACCGTCTCAAATCGCTCGGATAAATGAAGTAGAGTTCGAATCGCGGACCGGGCTGGTCTTCGAGGACGCGTACAAGTCCGGGGACCGTCTCCGCCATATAGTCCGGCACATCTGCGATCCCAAGGCCGGCTTCCACAGCGCGGAGCATCGCGAAGACATTGTTCACGCGTAGATTGGGTTCGCGCGGGCGTTGATCGTCACGGCCGACGCGCTGCGCCCAATTCACTTCCTGCATGGGGGAGCGCTCGTCGCCATAGGAAATGATAATGTGTTGGTCGAGGTCTTCAGCGACCCGGGGTGTGCCATACTTCGTCAGATAACTCGGCGATGCATAGAGGCTCATGGCGACGTTGGCGAGCTTGCGCTGGATGAGGTCCGCCTTGTCGGCTGCCCAAAGCCGGATGGCGCATTCAGCCTCCAGTTTCAATAGATCGTATTCCCGGTCGTCCAAGCGGAGATCGAGGCGTAGGTGGGGGTGCTGCTCCATGAAACGCCCAAGCCTGGGGACCAGCCAGGTGGACCCAAAGGCGACCGGAGCGGTGACCACCAGATCGCCTTGGGGCGTTTCTTGCTGATCCTTCAGGGCAGAGGCCGCAGCAGCCGCAGCGGCCGCCATTTCCAGCGTCGATTTGAAGAGGGCGTGGCCCGCATCGGTGAGGACCAAACCGCGCGCATGGCGTTGAAACAGCGAAACGCCAAGCCCTTCCTCAAGAGCCGCGATCTGTCGTGACACCGCCGATTGAGAGATATCCAGCCGTTCGCCGGCCGCCGTCAGGCTTCCGAGCTCAGCGGCTGCGTGAAAGGATTTGAGCTTGTCCCAATCCATATCTTGTTATGCTCGTGAAGCGCGTGTCTCTGCAAGCGCTGACTTATTCCGCGGCGGCTGGCTGGACGGTCTCGGGCTCTGCGAATGGATACTCAACGGGCACATCTCGGTCACCGGCTTTGCGACGCGCGCGCCATAGGGCAATCCGTTCCGGCGCCGCCAGCCAGACCGGCGTTACGATGAGGATGATGAACGTCGAGAAGCCAAGACCGAACACAACCGCCGTGGACAGCTGCACCCACCATTCCGATGTGCCACCACCAAATGTGATGAGGCCCTCGCGGAAATTGACATTCATTTGGAACATCATTGGCAGAAGCCCGCAAATAGTCGTGATTGTTGTCAGAAGGATCGGGCGAATGCGTTGAGCGGCGGCGGCGATCGCGGCCTCCTGCGCGGTTCGGCCGTCTTCCTGGAGGCGCTGGAAGGTATCGATCAGAACGATATTGTTGTTCACGACAATTCCGGCGAGCGCGACGATCCCGACCCCGATCATCAGGATTGAGATATATGAGAGGAAGACTTGGATTCCGATCAGAACGCCGGCTGTCGACACGATGACCGCCGTCAACGTCAGGAAGACATGGTAGAAATTATTGAACTCCCAGAGGAGGATCACGGCCATGAGGAAGAGCGAGGCGAGCGCGGCGCCCTGGAAGAAGGCGTTCGCCTCGGCGGTATCTTCATCGGCCCCTTCAAAGGTGATCTCTACATTGGCCGGCAGATTTGCTGAGGCAATCCAGTCCTTGACATCGGCGACCCGCAAGGCGCCTTCGCCTTGGACGGTCGCATTGGCGCGCAGGCTGAAAACACGGGTGCCGTCCCGCCGGTCAATCGACGCCACCCGGGGCGCTGGTGTTCGATCAACAAAGTTTGAAACAGGGACATTGCCGCGCGGGGTGGCGATCCGAAGATCATCAAGGGCTTCGACCGAGCGGTCGGCCTCTGGCAGGCGCACACGGATATCGATCTCGTCAAGCGCGTCGTCCGGCCGATATCTCCCCACGAGGACGCCATTGGTGATCAGCTGGACCGCTGCACCGACCTGGGAGACGTCAACGCCGAATTTGCCGGCTTCTGCCCGGTCGACGGACAGTTGCCATTCCAGGCCGGGTAGGGGACGCGTATCTTCCGTTTCACGAAGGGTTGCCATCCCATCGAGATGCGCGCGGATCTGGTCCGTCGCCTGTTCCAGAGCCGCCTGATCGTCAGACCGCACTGCGATTTGCACATCCTTGCCGGCCGGCGGGCCCTGTTCGCGCGCTTTGATTTCGACCCGGGCCCCCGGAACCCGCGCCACAGCATCGCGCAGAGCGGCTTCTGCCTTCCGGCCGTCATAGCCAAACCGGCGGGTCTGGAGTGTCACCAACATCTGGCCAATCGTGTCGGAGGGCCCGCTATCTTGTAGAAAATTGAAATTGCCCTGGACTGTTCCAGATGTCGTGCCGACAGATTTAACCCCCGGGACCTTCAGTACGGCCTGTTCGACCCTTGAGACGATCTCAAACTCTTCCGCAGCGGATAGATTTCCCTGCGCACCCACGAAGACAAACACTTCCTCAGGTTCTAGGTCGAGGAAGAGCTCGGTCCGGTGCGGTGTAGAGCCGAACCAGAGAAAAACAGAGAAGATGAGCGCGATCGCGCCAGTTGTGACGAGGATCGGCCGCTCAATCAGTCGGCTGGCGAGCCGAACATATCCGCCAAGCCAGCCTGTGGCTTGTGTCGGGTCGCCCTCGGCGCCGGAAAGAGCTGCGAGATTGTCATCGGTATCGTCACCGCCAGCACGCCCACCCATGAGAGACCCGACGACGGGAAGGAAGATCAGCGCCATGACGAGCGAGGAGACAAGAACGAAAATCAGGGTCAGCGGCAAGTAAGACATGAATTTGCCGACGAGTGAGTCCCAGAAGAGGAAAGGGACGAAAGCAGCAAGCGTCGTCGCGTTCGAGGCGACGATCGGCCAAAACATGCGCTTGGCCGCCATGGCATAGGCGGTCTTGCGATCCTCACCTTCAGCCATTTTTCGGTCGGCATACTCGACAACCACAATCGCGCCGTCGACAAGAATCCCGACAGCGATCAGCATGCCGAACATGACCATTGTGTTGATGGTGAGGCCTGCGACCCCGAGGAGTAAAAAGCTGATCACAAAGGAAGAGGGAATCGCCAGGCCGACCAGACCGGCTGAGCGAAGCCCAAGGGCGGCCACGACGACGATCATGACGAGGATCACAGCCGTCACGATGGAGGCTTGGAGCTGGGCGACCTGAGATTTGATATAGTAGGACTGGTCAGAGGTGATGTCGGCATTCAACGCCGCTGGCCAGGTCTCTTGGGCAGTGGCGAGAACCTCTTTAACATCGTCCACGGTCGTCAGAATGTTTTCCCCAGACCGCTTAATGATCTGAACGCCGAGGGCCGGCTTGCCGTTAAACTGCGCGTAGACTTCCCGATCTTTAAAAGTCCGGCGGACATCGGCCACATCCGACAGTGTCACGACGGCGTCGCCGGACTGACGAAGGGGCAGGGTGAGCGCGTCTTCAGCCGTCTTGATCAAGCCTGGGACTTTTACCGGGAAGCGGCCACCGCCCGTGTCGATGCGTCCAGCTGGCACAAGCTGGTTGTTCGCCGTCACGGTATTGAGAATCTCAGTGAATGAGAGATTGTAGCTTTCGAGCTTCGCAGGATCGACGACGAGTTCGAGCACTTCCTCGCGTTCGCCTTGGATCCGCGCTTCTAATACACCACTCAGTGCTTCCAGATCCTCTTGAAGGTCACGGGCTGCGCGGTAAAGCGCGCGTTCAGGCACATTGCCGTAGAGATTGACCACGAGAATTGGGAACAGCGAGGTATTGATCTCGGTAACGATCGGTTCCTGGGCGTCTTCTGGAAAGTCGCGCTCAGCAAGATCGACTTTTTCGCGGACATCTAGGATGGCCTGGTCGGCGTCAAAGCTGATGCCGAACTCCAAAATGACTTGTCCCACGCCTTCTGCGGCGATGGAATCCATTTGCTTCAACCCGTCCAAGGTCTGCAATTGGGTTTCAGCCGGACGGACAATCAGCCGTTCGGCGTCTTCCGGAGATACGCCTTCCAGGGGAACGGTCACGCTGACAAAGGGGACCGGAATCTCTGGATCAGCCTCTTTCGGTAAGCCGATATAGGTCGCGGTGCCCGCAATAAGTGCGAACAACAGAATGACCATGACCATACGCGCCTTGTCGATGGCTCCGTCGATCAATTGGTTCATGGCGCGTTCGCCGTGTCTGCCAGGACGGCGCGAACGCGCGTGCCGGCTTTCACATATTCCTGCCCAATGCTGAGAAGGCGCGCCTCGTTTGGCAAACCTGTCACCCAGACAGCGACGCCGGCATCATCGACGACCTTGATTGGGGCAAAGCGAACCGTGTCGGTTTCGTCGAGGAAACGCAGACCGATCTCACCGGAGTCATCAAGCGATAACAGCGCCGAGGACACTCGATGGGCAATCGCATCACCAATCTGAAGGCGCACCCGGGCGGATAATCCCGCTGCGATCGCCATGTCGGGATTGGGGAGCGCGATTTCGACAAGGAAGGTGCGCGTGTCTTCATCGGCAATGCGCGAGACATAATCGACTGTGCCGGACATATCATCAAAGCCCGTAACATTGCTGTCGGCCGGCATGCCATTCACCACGGCACCGGCAAAGTCTTCCGCCACGCGCACTTCGATCCGGATAGGGTCGAGGTCTGTCACCGTCCCACATGCGCCGCCGGGCGCGAGGAAGTCTCCCTTTTCGGCAAGGCGGCTTTCAAAGATGCCATCAAAGGGGGCGGCAATTCGTGTGCGCTGCAGCTCGATTCGAGCGGCGTTGAGGGCTGCTGCCGCTGCGTCGCGACTAGCTTTGGCGCTTGTTGCCCGGTTTGGTGATGACCAGCCCTTTTCCGCAAGTTCTGCGGCCGCGCTGTAGTCCACTTCTCGCGAGGCGAGCACCGCTTCGGCTTCCGCAACTTGCGCCGCGCGGGCTTCAACATCCAGCCGGCAGAGAACCGATCGCGGTGTCACCCGTGACCCTTCATCGGCCGGTGTCGCGGTGACGATGCCCGTCGTCGCTGATCGAACCGTCACGCTGCGATCCGGCGCCGTGCGGCCTTTCAGATCAATGTAAATGGGGTGGGGTGAGGCCGTTGATGTAAAGTAAATGACTTCAAGCATTTCACCGGTTTGTTCGGTGTCCGACACAGAGATCGGCGCGCTTGCAAGATCTGCATCGTCGGAATTGTCGCGAGTGACTGTTCTCACCAGGAAATAAGCGGCGATCAGCGCAGCGATCAAGATGGCGATTTGGACGGAATTCTTCACGCTAACCTCGGGGTGGCTCTTGGCAAACCTACACAGTTTGAATTCTGAGCACTCGGAAAATCGTTCACTCACCCCTCTATTTAAGCACGCCTGCTTAAGTTCCCACCAATTTTGACTTCAATTCTGACGATCGCCGACAAGCTATGGTTAACAGGCAAGACGGCCACCCAAAATGAAACCGCCCGGCTCAATTGAACCGGGCGGCTTTTTGCCAATTCTGGCGGGTGTGCGTATCGCTTACGGGACGAAGACGGTGTAGGTGACCGTAGCTTCGATTTCGCCAGCGCCTTGCGACAGATCATATCCGCCGGCTCCGCCGAGCGTGTAGAGTGCATCAAAGCGAACTGATTGCGATGCGATCGAGCCAGGTGTTGCCGCCGTGCGTTGGTTGCCCGTGAAGACGTTGGTCGCGGTAGCCATGTCGCTCAGCGCAGTGACGCCTGTTGCGACGCCGCCGGTTGCGCCGCCAGTGTGCGGGAACTGTGCATTGGCGCCGAAAGCAAGACCGTCATCGCCGGACTGCGTGACGGACAGTGAGTAACCGATGTCCGCGAGCGTGAAGTTCGTCGCCGTCGTTGTCGTCGCGGTCGCGTCGATGGCGAAAGCGGTGTTCGAAGCAACATAGAAGCTGGTTGCCGACTGGTTGTTCGCGGTGACGTCGCTCGTGCCGTCGATGAAGAAGCCGGCGAACGAGTCCGATGCGTCAAGAACACCGTCGGTGTTTGTGTCGGTGTCGAAAGACGCGGCGAGGCTTGTGCCCGTCAGTTCGAACGGCGAGGCACCGGCGAGGGAGTCCGGTGTCGGGGTCAGCGATCCAGTCACAACCGTGTGCACGTCCTGTGCGATCAAGTCGGCGTCACCAGCACCTGCGGCAGTGTCGATTACGAAGTCAGAGACGACCGGCGTATTGTCGGCAGCATCGGCGCCCCAGACGATGACGAGGCCGAGGACCCGGAATTGTGGGTTGTCGATGATAGAGGCTTGGGCCGGGGTTGCTGCAAAAGCTGCGAGCGCGCCGCCAACCAGCATCAGCTTGCGAAAGTTCATTTAATCACTCCAATTACCTGACCCCTTTGCCGGGCCATTTTTGTCGACGCGCTTGAGCCGCGTTCGAGGTGCTTATCGCAGTAAAAGCCTTAGGAATCGCAAAGAGGTGCGCAGGGTTTCGCGCGGGTCTGAAAGCCCGCGTTAACCCTGGCCGTTTTGCCCCAGACCCACCTATGAGCTGCGACAGATATGCGTTTTTGTCGTCAGTAGCCTTGAGTTGGCGACCGCACGCCTACTTATAGAGTTCCAGACGCCAAAAGGTTCCAAAAAATGCGCCATCTCAAGGCTTTCGAAGACGCACTGGCGAGCATCCACTCCGAGGGCCGGTATCGCGTGTTTGTCGATCTGCACCGCCAGCGCGGGCGCTTTCCGCTGGCGACGGCGCGGTTTCCGGACCAGGTAGAGGAGCGCGAGATTACTGTCTGGTGCTCGAATGATTATCTCGGCATGGGCCAGGATGAAGACGTTTTGGACGCGATGCACGGCGCGATCGATCAATTTGGCGCAGGCTCCGGCGGGACACGGAACATCTCCGGTACCACGCGCTTTCACGTCGATCTCGAAGCCGAACTCGCCAGTCTGCATAATAAGACAGGCGCGCTTCTCTTTACGTCCGGCTACGTCGCCAACGAAGCAACTCTGTCAACGCTTGGAAAAATCCTGCCGGACCTGATCATCTATTCCGATGCGCTGAACCACGCTTCCATGATCGAGGGCATCCGCCGCGCGGGCTGCGACCGGCGGATCTTCCGCCATAATGATGTGGCGCATTTGCGGGCGCTCATGGAAAATGACGACCGGGATCGGCCAAAACTCATCGCCTTTGAGAGCGTCTACTCCATGGACGGAGACTTTGGACCGATCGAAGAGATCTGCGACCTCGCCGATGAATTCGACGCCGTAACCTATCTGGACGAAGTCCATGCCGTCGGCCTCTACGGCAACGAAGGCGCCGGTGTCGCCCAGCGCGATGGTGTGGCCGACCGCGTCGATATTATCGAAGGCACCTTGGCC
>JBCAWP010000059.1:0-11646 GCA_038534535.1 Pseudomonadota bacterium | reverse complement strand
CGATATTGCCGCCGCGGCAATATCGGCGTACTCACCGGGGATGACGGCGTCTTCGTCATTGACAGTCAGTTTGCGAATACAGCTCCTAAAAACCTTTCGAAAATCAATGAGATATCCGGCAGCGCGCCGACCTATTTGGTCAATACGCACTGGCATGGTGATCACACGGGCGGAAACGCGAATTTCGGCGCGACGATCATTGCGCATGAAAATGTACGCGTCCGCCTGTCCACGGACCAACGTACCGTTCTTCTGGGAAATGAGCGCACCACACCAGCCGCCGCGCCGGCGGCCCGGCCCGTCATCACCTTTAACGAGACCCTATCGCTGCACCTCAACGGTCAAACCATTTCAATTTTCCACGCCCCGGCCGCGCACACCGATGGCGACGCCATTGTTCATTTCAAAGACGCGAACGTCATCCAGCTGGGCGACGTTTTTTCGCCGGGGCGCTTCCCTTTCATCGACATCTCTTCTGGTGGGTCGCTCGACGGGACCATCGCCGCGCTGACCACCGTTTTGGACTTATGTAATGGTGAGACGGTGGTCATTCCCGGCCGCGGCCCCCTCTCCAACATTTCAGACATTCAAGCGAGCCGAGACATGCTGGTCGACGTTCGCGAGATCATCTTAAGGGCGATCGCAGACGGCATGAGCGCTGACGAGGCCGTGACGGAAAATCTGCTCGCCGACTTGGAGGCCGATTGGGGCGGCGGGGTGATCAGCGCCGAGATCTTTACGCGCCTCATCTATGACGACCTGTCGCGAAACACTTCCGTGCCGGAGGTTACGCGGGTCTCGCCGCCGTCTTCCGCCGAAGAGGTGAACTAAGGCGCGCTTTAGATGAGCTGGCTCTCGTCTTTCTCGAAGCGTGCGAGCAAATAGTCTTCGGTGTCTTCAATCGTTTCCAAGGGTCCGAAGGCGAAGGCGGACCGGTCCGTGACGAGATCACGGGGCGTGAGCGCGCGTGACAATTCGAGCCCTTCGAGCGTCCGTGCCCGAGAGAAAGCCACATAGGCCTGGCCATGGGCGAACATGCCATGGTCGAAATCGATGAAGACATTGTCCAGCGTGAGGCCCTGCGCCTTGTGGATCGTGACAGCATAGGCGAGGCGCAGGGGCATTTGTTTGAACGTTCCGACGACTTCGCGAGAAACCTTCTTCGTCTCTGGATCGAGGGTGTAGCGATACTTTTCCCAAGCCGCCGGTTCGATCTCATAAGCGCGGCCATCAACCGAGACGATCACCGAGTCCGAGCCGAACCCCTCTACGGTGGCGAGTGATCCATTGACCCAGCGCCCTTCTGGATCGTTCTTGATCAACATGACGCGGGCGCCCTCTTTCAATTCAAGATCGGCTTCGGTCGGGAAAGCGCGCTCGTCGAAATCGCCCTTTACCTTGGCATCATAGGTCTTTGCCCGGCCTGTCAGTTCCGAGAGGCGCGACTGGTTGATCCGGTAAGCGTTGGCATTGTTTGGCGTGAGGACAACATGGGTCTCGCTGGCCTCCTCGGCGGACCGCCCCGTGACGCGGTCGGCCATCAGTTCAGCATCGGGCTGGGTTAAACGCCCTCGCCGCAATGCGCCCAAAAACGCGAGAAAGCGCGGGTCAGCCTGGCGGAACACATGCTTCAAGGCGAGGAGCGCGAACTCCGCCTCCCGAAACGCTGGCGCATTGAAAAAATAGGCGCCGCCAAAGCGCTCATGAAGGATCGGCCCTTCATCGCGGCCGACGACGGGGGGGAGTTGATGAAGATCGCCTGCGAGGATCATCCGCACCCCGCCAAATGGGCGTTTGGACCCGCGATTGAGTTTCAGTGATCGGTCGATCGCATCCAGCATATCGGCCCGGACCATGGACACTTCGTCGATGATAAGGGTTTCAATCGATCGGATCAGCCGTCCATTGCGCAGGCGCTTCGCATCCGTCGGCTCCATCAGTCTTGGCGGAAGTTTGAAAAAGGAGTGGATGGTCTGCCCGCCCGCATTCATGGCGGCGACGCCCGTCGGCGCAAGCACGATGGCTTTGTCGCCTGCCTCAGCGAGGACGCGCCTTAAAAGGGTCGTCTTGCCGGTTCCAGCCCGCCCGGTGAGAAATAGATTGCCTTGGGCGCCTGCGCCTTCAGAAACCCAGGCGGCAGGGGCGGCATAGATGTCTTCTGCATCATCGCTCATCGCCTAGCTATGCCGAGGCTCGCCCGACACGGCAACGCTGATGTGCGGCTCGTTAGGTGGAGATCAGTCCGTCCATCGGGCGGCCAGATCCTGGAAGGATCGTTTGGTCGAGGGCAGATTTCGACAGGCCAAGATGGTCGCGCAGAAGTCCTTTTAGTACAGCCGCGACGTCATTGGCAGGGGCCAAGTCACGGCCGTCATAGAGCGCATTCCGTTTCAGCCCGGGCCAATCGCCGTGGACTTTGCCGCCAGCGACGGCGCCGCCCGTGAGGATCATAAGTCCGCCAGTGCCATGGTCAGTGCCGCGTGTCCCATTGGCGGCGGCCGTTCGGCCAAACTCCGAGCACATAACAACGCATGTGTTTGACCAGTCCGAACCGAGGGCATCCTTCAGCGCGGTGATGGCATCATCAAGAGCCGCGAGGCGGTTGTTCAGCATGCCCGTCTGATTGGCATGTGTGTCCCAGCCGTCAAGCGACGCCATGGCAACATTCGCGCCACCATCCTCAGCCATTAGCCGCCCAAGGGCTCCGAGCGTTTGAGCATAGACCTGGTTACGCCCACGCCGAGTTTGGCCCATGTCAGGGTCGGTCGCCGCCATGGCCGCCGCAAGGGTTTCAGAGAGGAGCGTGTCGCCAGCATAGAGATCCATAAGGCGGGCTTCGAGGTCTTCCGAGACTGGCGCGAAGACGGGCGGTGACCAGTTCCGGACCGGCGCCTCACCCCGAAAAGCGAGCGGCACGGACACGCCGACGGCGAGCCCCTCGGTCCCGAGCGCGGCAAGGGTCCTGTTCAGCCATCCGTCCCGCGCGCCCGGCGGCGCGAGCGTTTCCAACCGGTCCTGGCCGTCAAAGTGCGAGCGTTCGCGAAACGGGGTCGCAGCGGCGTGAACGAATGCTGCTTCACCGCTCACATATAGGTCGCGCAGGCTGCCAAGGGCCGGATGCAGGCGAAACCCATTTCCAAAGTCGAGGCGCTCTGACCTGTTTGGCAGGAGCGCGCCGCGCAGCGCTTCAGTCTCAGGATCGTCCGGGATCAGGGCGGCGAGGCCATCTAGGGCGCCGCGCAGGATGACGAATACGAATTTCTTTTGGCCAGCCTCTGCAGCGTGGGCGAGCCAGATCGGCGCGGTCGCACTGACCCCGAGCAATCCAAGTAATTTTCGGCGGGATATCCGGTTCATCGTCTATCTCCTTTGGAAATCCGGGCTCATCAATGCAATGGTGAGCGCTTGAGCGCCGCTCTCGGCGCGGCTGACGGCCTGGAGCGCCGCGTCGCTTGCGCGCTCGCCAAGGGCCGACCGCAAAAGGTCGCGCGCATCGGTGTCGGCCGCCCGCTCGCCGACGCGGTTTGCCCATTCAAGCCGCTTTGTGAGGGCGTCTGGCGTGATCCAATCCTCTGCAAGGTCCGACCAGCCTTCCGGGGACGGCGCGCCGAAGGGGCGCTGGGCGAGCCCTTCAAAAACGGCGCCGGGATCGCCGGCAAAAACGGTGCGTACGTCCAGCATGCGTGCGGCGGACGTCACCAATTCGTCTGGGGTCTTCAGTTTGGCTCGCTCGGGCGCCCAGGCCGCCGGCGAGGTAAGAAGGGTCTTGTAAAGGGCGCTCAGATCGCCGCCCGTCTCAAGAAACGTAGACTTTAGACGCTCGACGAGGGTCGCTGGGGGCGTATCGGAGATGATATGTCGCGCCAGCTTGCGGGCGATGTGCTCGGCCGTTTCCGGGCGCCGGGTCAGATCGCGGAGGATCTCGCGCGCCTGGTCACCGTCCCCATCGCCATAGCGTTTGCCGAGGACGCGCCGGGCGCCCGGCTCGTGGAGCCTTGGCTCAAAAATCGTCTCGCCGATGCGATCGCGCCCGAGCCGCTGGCTTCCAACGGTCCAGCCGGTGAGCGCTTTGGCGAACTCGGTGACATCGTCCTGGGTGTAGCCGGCGGCCGGGGTGACTGTATGGAGCTCCAGGATTTCCCGGGCGAGATTCTCGTTGAGGCCGCGCCCCCGGCGCTTTCCCGCACGGGAGGTCGGGCCAATGGACTGAATGTTGTCCAGAAAGGAGAGCATACCTGGATGGAAAACGGCGCGCGCGGCGAGGGTCTCGAATGAACCGAGAATGTTCGGCCGGATCGCCTCTCGCTCATAGGCGCCAGCAAGCCGTGTGGTGACGGGATTACGGGTCGCGACCGTGAAATGGTTTGACCAGAACCGCACGAGGCGTTCATGGAAAGCCGCCGGCGTCATCGCGCCGAACGTGACACGGGCGGTCACTTCGCTGATAAGGGTTTGCCGATTTGTTCGGCGAAAGGCCTTGATCTCCTCCTCACTCGCGGTGCCGCTACGCCTTTGACGCATTGCGTCCTGCAGGGTCGTGACGAGGTCCTTTGTTGATTTCAAACGGTCATTTGGGAACCGCTCAGCCGAGGCCGGAGTGAGCTGATCCAACAGCCATTGCTCCGGATCGGCGCCGGCGGCGTCGATCTCTCCGGTCCGGGCGCCGAGGCCGAAGCGCGTGCAGGCAATCGCCGCCTCAAGTGTCATGGTCGCTCCCGAATTCTACGTCGTCCCTCCTTAGACGGGCGTCGAAGACTTTTCCGTCGCACGAGATCATCGAAGACTGCCGGGGCGGTTTCGCTAGAGCCCCAACACGCGCTTTGCGATGATGTTCCGTTGGATCTCATTCGTGCCGCCATAGATCGATTGGGCACGGCCGCCAAAGTAACTGGACAGGCCCGGCGCCGCATGGGCCGGAATGCCTGCCGACCTTGCCCAATCTGGCGCGACGCTATCGCTGAACTTTGGCAGGTTGAATGCGCCGGCCGCATCGAGGAACAGTTCAGTGATTTGCTGATGGGTTTCGGTGGCCATGATCTTCACAATCGAAGCTTCATTGCCGGGCGAACCACCGGATTTCAGGGCCGACAGGATGCGCAACACCTGGGTTTCGAGGGCGTCGAGGGCGATTTCCGCTAGCGAAAGACGAGACGCAAAATCCTTATCGTCGATCAGTCGCTGATTGCCGCCCATCGGTGTCTCAGAGGCGATTTCGCGGGTTTTACACAGCATCATCCGCTTACCGCCAATCCGCGCATAAGAGGTTCGCTCAAAGCCGAGGAGATATTGAGAATAGGTCCAGCCCTTCCCCTCCTCGCCAATCAGCTGATCGGCCGGCACCCGCGCATCCGTGAAATGAACCTCGTTTAGAACATGCTTCCCGTCGATCGTGATGATCGGCCGGACCTCCACGCCGGGCGTGGTGAGTGCACAGCAGATGAATGAGATCCCTTCTTGCTTTTTGCCGGAATTGTCGGTCCGCGCGAGCAGGAAGATCCAGTCAGCGTGCTGGGCTGCGGACGTCCAGATTTTGGTTCCGTTGAGGACAAACTCATCCCCGTCGCGCACCGCTGAGAATTGGAGGGAAGCAAGATCAGACCCGGAGCCTGGCTCCGAATAGCCTTGCGCCCAGCCGACAGATCCGTCGCGAATGCCAGGCAACCAGCGCGCCTTCTGGTCTTCTGAGCCGAAGGTATAGATCACGGGACCAACATAGATGACCCCCATGGGGGTGACCGTTGGCACACCAGCCCGCTCCAATTCCTCATCGAACACATACTGTTCTTCAAGGCTCCACCCTGGTCCGCCATGCTCTTCGGGCCAGGCGCTGGCAAGCCACCCTTGTGCGCCGAGGGCCATTTCCGATTTGCGGACCTCTTCGGTTGTGAGCGAGGCGCCGCTGGCCGATTTCGCGAGAATATCTTTCGGAAACTCGGTCTCAAACCAGTGGCGCACATCCGCGCGGAAGTCTTCGATACCTGGCGTGGGGTCGAGGTTCATGGTGGCTCATCCTTCAATATGGGGTGAGCGTAACTGGCTCTGCGACTGGCGTCATCCCCCGGCGGCGGGCTACACTCAAAGCTGCGTTTGAACGGCCCCCAAGATCCGCCCCATGCCCCTCTCGACTGCGCCAACCCTCGAAGATGACCGCGTGCGCTTACGGCCCTTCACCTTAGAGGACTTCGAAGCGTTTGCAGAGCTTCTAAGGTCGGAACGGGCGCGGTACATCGACGGTCCGGCGAACCGGGAAGATGCTTGGGATCTGTTCGCCGCCGGGGCCGGGCGCTGGCAATTGGTGGGCTATGGCGCATGGACGATCGTCTGCAAGCAAGCCCAGGCGCCGGCGGGATTCGTGTCGCTGAACTATCCGATCGTCGAGAACGAGCCAGAACTTGGCTATGGCCTCTATACGGGGTTCGAGGGCCGCGGCCTTGCAACGGCGGCAGCCAGGGTTGCCCTGACCTATGCCCGCGGCACGCTGGGGTGGCGCGATTGCGTGAGTTACATTTCAGCAGACAATCCCGCATCCATTCGGCTTGTCGAACGACTGGGAGCAACGCTCGATCCGGACGCCATTTCTCCGGAAGATGACAACACGCTCGTCTACAGGCATGTCCTGATGCCATGACGGATTCGGCCTCCATCGACCTTGAGCGCCACAAACGGCACATTCTCCTGAAGGAGATTGGCGGGCCGGGCGTGCAAAAGCTCAATCGCGCGTCTGTCTCAATTGTGGGGGCCGGCGCCCTGGGCGGACCCTGTGCGCTCTACCTTGCGGCAGCCGGGGTCGGCCAGATCGAGATTGTTGACGATGACGCCGTGGATCTGTCGAATTTACAGCGCCAAGTCCAATACTCCGAAACGGATATCGGCGCTTCAAAGGCGGAAACACTGGCGGCAAAACTCTCGCGATTGAATAGTGATCTGTCGATCTCTGTAAGGCCAACGCGCTTTGCGCTCGACAAAGAGCTGTCTGGCGACATTCTGATCGATGCCACTGACAACTTTGAAAGCCGGTTCGCGCTGAATCGCCTGGCGCACACGAGCGGGCGGATGCTCGTCTCAGGTGCCGCATCACGGTGGGCTGGACAGGTGTCGGTATTTGCCTCGGGCATTCAGGCCGGCATGCCCTGTTACCAGTGCTTCGTACCTGAAACGCCCCCGGAAGCGGCGAGCTGTGATGAGATCGGTGTCGTGGGAGCTGTCACCGGAATTGTCGGCACGCGCATGGCCCTGGAGACGGCGAAAATCATTATCAGGGCGGGACACACGCTGACCGGCAAACTGTGGTTGTTCGATGGGCTCGACGGCACATCGCGCACAGTCGCATTAAATCGCGATCCGGACTGTCAAACCTGCGGCTAGGCGGTTGCCGGCCCGGCCCGCATCCTTCTACTGTCCAAGCCATAACGAGTTGCGTATCGGAGGAGTTTGAGGGTGATCCGTGGACTGACTGTAGCTTTTGCCGTCTTGCTCGTCATCTGCGCCGCCGGTTGGCTCGCCCTTCGCCGGGCCGACATCCCCTATGACACGCTGGAAACAGTCTACGCGTCCAACGCCTCTCAGTTCATGACCCTCGCCGACGGGCTGAAAGTCCATTATCGCGATGAGGGAATCGAGGATGCGCCGGCCCTGGTGCTCGTTCATGGATTTTCAGCATCGCTGCACACCTGGGAACCCTGGGTTGACCGGCTTGACGAGACCTATCGCGTTGTAAGCCTCGACCTTCCGGGCCATGGGCTAACCCGAACCCCGGATCTCGATGAGTTGGCGCCGCGATACTTTGCCGATCGGGTCGCGGAAGTGACCAATCGCCTCGACATCGAGACCTTCACGCTTGTCGGCAGCTCGATGGGTGGCAACACCGCCTGGCAATTTGCGTTGAAGTATCCGGAGAAACTGGAGGGCCTCGTCCTTGTGGCAGCCTCCGGCTGGCCACGCGAGGATGGCGACGACCGGCCCTTCGTATTTCGGCTGCTGGAAAACTCGTTCGCGCGCACCTTAATGCGTGACCTGGACATGACGTCGTTTATGAGCAGCGGACTGCAAGATAGCTTTACAGACATCTCGCTGGTGACCGATGTAATGGTCGAGCGGTACGTTCTATTGTCTCGGGCACCCGGGCACCGGGACGCGATCCTGACACTGGCCACAGCACGCGACGACCGCGAAGTGGCAACGCCCGAAACCCTTTCTGCGATCCGTGTACCGACATTAATCCTGCAGGGTGAAGACGACCGGCTTGTGCCCGCGCCCAATGCCGCAAAATTTCAGGCCGCGATCCCGATGGCCGAATTGGTCAGATATGAAAATGTAGGTCACTTGCCCCAAGAAGAGATCCCTGACGCGTCAGCCGCGGACTTGAAGCGCTTTCTCAATACGCGGGTGCACAGCGTTGATGCGGCCAATCGAGAGGACGTCCCGGTCCCGGCTGACAGCGCGCCCTAACCCCGTCCGCGATAGGGCGCGACGCCCGTATCGGGCACCCATAGCCCCTCTGGCGCCGGGCCTGTTTGCCAAAATACATCGATCGGAATACCGCCGCGCGGATACCAATATCCGGCGATACGCAACCAGGTCGGCGCCAAGAGATCGACGAGATCCTTGCCAATCCGAACGGTGCAATCCTCATGGAACGCCCCGTGATTTCGGAAAGCGGTCAAATAGAGCTTGAGGCTTTTGGATTCGACGAGCCACGCCGCTGGGGCATAGTCGATCACGAGATGCGCAAAGTCTGGTTGCCCCGTTACCGGGCAGATGGAGGTAAACTCCGGCGCGATGAACCGCGCGGTGTAGAGCGTGTCGCTGTGGGGGTTTGGGACCCGTTCAAGCGTTGCCTCTTCCGGACTTTGCGGTTGGCCGGTTTGCTGACCAAGCTGGCCCAGCCCCTCATAGATTGATTTTGGTTTGTCAGCCATCAGAACGGTGTCGGGATCAGTTTAAAGACAAGGCTGAGATAAAGGACATAGGCGGCAAGCATAATAAAGCCTTCGGTTCGCGCCAGGCGCCGACCAGTGAACGCGAACAAGATGATAAAGAAGACTGAGAGGATGAGCGCGGAGACGTCGGTCCAGGTCAATCCAGCGCCGCCCTCAAGCGCGGTGCCGCCATTACGAAGAGCATCGCCATAGTCAAAGGCGCCGGCCTGGCCGCCAGTCCCCGTCCCGCGGATTGTTGTCAGCGTGAAGGGGTGAACGATGGCCGTCACCCCAATGATGCCGAGCGCGTTGAAGATGTTGGAACCAAGGACGGTGCCAAGGGCAACATCGGACTTGCCCCGCAGGGCAGACATGCCCGTTGTAGCGAGCTCCGGCAGGCTTGTTCCGATCGCCACAATAGACAGGCCAATCACCGTTTCCGAGACGCCCAGTCCGCGGGCCACATCAATGCCGCCGGTTACGAGCAGCCGAGCGCCGATGATGACCCCGGCGAGACCCACGAGGGACAAGAACATCGCGAATGGAAGCGTGTCATCGGTCTCGATGATCTCGCCTTCTTCGGCGTGCATGGCCGACGCGGCGCTCTCTCTGCGGTCGAGCAGAAACGACCCGGCGATATAAGCAATCAAGAAGGTAAGCATGACGGCGCCGGACAGCTGGGTGAAGATGTCATAATAGACAACGAACAGGAACACCGCCGTCGCGAGGACCATGCAGGAGAAGTCCCGGACAAGGGCTGCAGGGTGCGTCACAATCGGCCGGATGGCGGCCGCTGCACCGAGGACGAGGAGCACATTCGCCACATTCGACCCGGCGACATTGCCGACCGAGAGACCAGCAGCATCCTGGCCGACAGCGCGCAGGCTTGTGACAAGTTCGGGCACCGATGTGCCGAACCCGACAAGGGTTAGCCCGATGACAAGCTCAGAGACTCCGAGGCGGCGCGCGACGCCGACCGACCCGCGCACAAGGGCCTCCCCGCCGGCGAACAGGAGAATGAGCCCGCCGATAATCAAAAGATAGGACATGGCGTCCGCCGCCCTCCTTGCGCGTGAAGCCGCCCTTCTACAGGACATCGCCCCGCCGCGCCAAGCGCTCCCAACAGCGAGGCTGAAACGGCCCCGATGCCAAGCGAGATCGGCTTCAAATCAGGCCGGCCAAACCGTCTTGACGGGGCCGTATGGCACGTGTCCCCTGGCCTCTGTTCCTAGGGAGACGCATATGACCGACACGGTGAGGGATTTGGCAGGGCGCAAGGCCCTGATCACGGGATCGGCGACGGGGCTCGGCGCCTCGATTGCCATCAAACTCGCGACCCGCGGCGCCGATGTCATGATCAATTACACACGCTCTGCTACGGAAGCGGAGGAGACGCTCGCGGCATGCCAAGCCGCAGGGGCGCAAGGGCGCTTAGTGCAAGCCGACGTCTCGACCGATGCCGGGGCGGGCGCCCTCGCCGACGCGGCTGGCGCTTGGGGACAGTTGGATATCCTGGTGAATAATGCGGGCATTACCCGCCATGCGCGCGACCATTCTAACCTTGGCGCGCTGTCAAAGGCCGACTTCCTGGACACGTATGCTGTGAACGTTGCGGGGCCATTCCTTGTGATGCAAGCGTGTAAGCCCCTGCTCCTCGCCGCTTTTGAGGCCACCAATCGCGCCTCCGCCGTGTTGAACGTGTCATCGATCGCGGGGGTGACGGGGATCGGGTCGTCGGTGGCCTATGCCGCGACCAAAGGCGCATTGAACACCATGACCCTTTCCTTGGCGCGGGCTCTTGCGCCGGCGATCCGCGTCAATGCGATTTGTCCGGGCTTCATCGGAACGCGCTGGTTCAAGGATGAAATGAGCGCTGATCAATATGAAAAGCTGGAGGCGGGCGTTGCCGCTTCCGTTCCACTGAACGTCGCGAGCGGGCCTGACGACATTGCCGACAGCGCCGTCTTCTTTTGTACCGATGCGAGCCGCCACGTGACAGGGGAAACTCTGCTCGTGGATGCGGGGATGCATCTTGGCTACGCGCCGCTCTCAGCGCGTTAGGCAGCCTGACCGTGCTTTGGCGCATTTGCGCCGCCGGGCGCGGGCCAAAGCACATCACCGTCGGAAAAGTCCCGCAAAGAGTCATAGACGCATTTCAGTCCGCGGACGCTCGTCAGCTAACCGAATAACGCATTTTCTGCCCTCTAAGCGGGCATCCGACGCAAACAGCTTGCCAATGGCAGCCGTTTGCTGGCGGCAAATGCACGAACGTTTCTCACTCCCGATGTCACACCGCCGCGCGGCGCGCGGCCTATGAGTACGGGAGATACCATTTATGAGACACAAACTTGTTGCCTTGTGCGCCGCAGCCCTGATGGCAAGTGCGCCGGTCATTGCGCAGGAAGAAGAAGAGACGGCGGATTTTCTTGGCGGTAACTTTTCCGCCAATGTTGCCGTGACCACGGACTACACGTTCCGCGGCATCAGCCAATCATCGACAGACGCGGCCGTCCAAGGCGGTATCGATTGGGCTAGCGATCTCTTTTATGTCGGGTTTTGGGGCTCGACGGTCGATTTCAACGACGATCTCGTCAACCCGTTCAATGGTGAGATTATCTCGGATGGCGCCTCGACGGAGTTGGACTTCTATGCCGGCATAACCCCGACTGTTGGCGATGTCGGCCTGTCGTTCGGCGTGGTCTACTATTTCTATCCAGATGCGCCGCAG
>JBCAWP010000058.1:0-11757 GCA_038534535.1 Pseudomonadota bacterium | reverse complement strand
GGCCATGACGCCCTTGCCTGTGCTCGGCGTGCCGGTGCGAACGACGACGCTGTCCGGCGTCGACAGTCTTCTCTCGATTGTGCAAATGCCGCGGGGCGTTCCAGTTGGGACGCTGGCCATTGGAGAGGCCGGCGCTGTGAATGCGGGACTTATGGCCGCCTCGATTGTGGCGCTCGCCGATCCGGACGTCGCCCGCGCCCTCGACGCCTTCCGCGACCGCCAAAGCGCGTCGGTTGCCGAGCGGCCTGTCGATGGAGACGGGTCGTGACGCCACTCGCGCCCGGCGAGACGATTGGCATTCTTGGCGGGGGACAACTCGGCCGGCTCCTGTCGCTCGCCGCCGCGCGCCTGGGCTTTGATGTTCACATCTACTGTCCGGCGGCGGATACGCCCGCAGCCCGTGTGTCTGCGGCATCGACAGTCGCGGCCTATGAGGATGAGGCGGCCCTTGCGCGCTTTGCGAACGCCTGTTCCGTCGTCACCTATGAGTTTGAGAATGTGCCGGTGTCAGCCGTTGAAACGGTCGAAGCGGCTGGCTGCCCTGTTCGGCCCGGCGCAAAAGCCCTCGACGTCTCGCAGGACCGACTGAATGAGAAGACCTTCCTGCGGTCGATTGGGATTGGAACCGTCGATTTCGTGGCGGTCGAGGGGCCGGAAGCCCTCGCGCCTGCCCTGGAGGCGATCGGCGGAGCTGGTATCTTGAAGACGCGCCGGGAGGGCTATGACGGGAAAGGCCAGGTGAGACTTTTCCCTGACGGCCGCGGCCTGGCCGATGCTGAGGCTCTCGCCGCGAAGAGCCCCTGCATCCTCGAAGCTTTTGCCCCGTTCGAACGCGAAGTGTCGGTCATTATCGCGCGCACGCCGGCAGCCTTATTAGCCTACGATCCGGCTGAGAATACCCACGAACAGGGGATCCTTGTTCGCTCGCAGGTCCCGGCGGGCATCTCGACTGCGGTGACGAAGGCCGTTTTTGCGGCGGGGAGGCGCCTGGCTGACGCCTTGGATTATGTCGGCGTGTTTGGACTGGAGGTCTTTGTGCTCCCAGGCGGCGAGGTACTCGCCAATGAGATGGCGCCGCGGGTCCATAATTCGGGCCACTGGACGGCTGATGCCTGTGTGACCGGTCAATTCGAGCAGCACATTCGCGCTGTGGCGGGCTGGGCCCTAGGGTCCGCCCAGCGGCACTATGACGTCGATATGCGCAATGCCCTCGGTGCTGCGATCGCGGACATGCCGCACATCGATGATCCCTTCGTTAGACAGACGCTCTATGGAAAACGCGAGTCCCGTAAGGGTCGTAAGATGGCGCACTTCACGCGGCTCACACCACTCGGGTCAGCGGCGCAGACGCTCGAGCGCTGATAAGAGAGGACCGGCAACGCGCCCGCCGGCTTGGCCGAGCTGCATCGCCTGGGTCAAACGACGCGAGATATAGGCGTCCATGGCGTCCGGATCGTCCTCATCAAGCCAGCGTAGAACAATGAGTGGGACCGTGCTCGCCAGCAGCCCGCGCTTTGAGTAGCGATTATAATCGTCTGACGTGTCGCCAATACCAGTCCACGCCATATCAGCCACGGACCAGGTGCGTTCGAGCGCGTCACCGGCGGCCCAAGGTAAAAGGCCCCGTCCGGCAGCGCGGCGGACCGCCTCTTTGTGTGGGGCGAGGGCGCCGAGCCATAGTATGAGCGCCGTCTTAATTTTGTCCCGCACCCCGAGGCTTGACAGGTCGGTGGCTGCCAATTGGACGCGCGCCTCAGCTTCGGCGCTCTCAAAAAAGGCCTCAACAAGGTCACGAACGCCGCCTGGTGCGGCAAGGGCCTGTTCTCCGGCCGAGAGGCCAGCGGTCTGCGCTGCCGAGCGCGCCGCGGCATCCGTCCATCCGTCGAAGGGAACATTCGGGAGAAGGGCATCGAGCCAAACCTGGCGAAGACGTTGCGATGGGGGGGCGTCGGTCATATCACTTCCGGGAGTAGGCAAGAGCGGCTTCACGTGTTATGGGCACCGCCGCTATTGTGGTATCATAATAATCGTGTCGGCGAGATGCGGCAATTCAGGCTGCGACGTCGGCGCTTTGTCGAAACGAAACAGGAGAGTGTCAAATCGTACAGATCATCGTCCGCGACAATAATGTCGAGCAGGCCCTGCGCGCCCTTAAGAAGAAGATGCAGCGCGAAGGCCTTTTCCGGGAAATGAAGTCTCGGAACCATTACGAAAAACCTTCCGAGAAGCGCGCCCGCGAACGAGCCGAAGCCGTGCGCCGCGCCCGGAAACTGGCCCGTAAACGCGCCCAGCGCGAAGGCCTTCTCTAGGGGACCGGCCCCCTAACGCCGCCGAAACAAAGAAAAACCCCTCCGGCATCACGCCGCGAGGGGTTTTTTGTTGGGGGTGTCACGCGGCCTATTCGGCGGCTGTCGGCGCTTTCGGGCCAAGGCCGGGGATTAGGCGTTTCATCCAATCAAGTGCATCGCTCACGCCGGCACCGTGGACCGCGCCTGCGCGATAGACCTTTGTGGCGAGCCAGAGAATAAGTGCCGTGGTTACGGCCATCAGGCCAATTTGGGCGAGGACTTCCCACATGGGCGGATCGTGCGGCATGCGCAGGATCAGCAGGAAGGGTGTAAAGAGCGGGAACCAGGACGCATAGGTGACCACCGGCGAGCTCGGATCCTGGAAGGCGATGCCGAGCATCACCATTGGCAGCATAAGGATCATGATCATGGGGCTCATGAGGGTCTGCGCCTCTTGAACCGTGTCGCAGAGTGAGCCGAGTGCCATGAAGACGACGCCGTAAAGCAGATAGCCGAATACAAAGCTGATCAGGGCCGGGATCAGAATAGATGGCGAGAAGCCCGCCGCGATGCCGGCAGAGAGACCGTCAGCCATGTCAGCTGGCAGGCTCGTCTGTGTAAATCCGGTGATAGCCGCACCGAGGAGGAACCAAGCCCCGATCATGGTCATCGTTACAGCGAAGACGGCAAGGAGCTTACCCGCCAAGAGCTGCGGCAGGCGCACCGATGTGAGCAGCGAGTCGAAGATCTTGTTCGAACGCTCCTCGATCGTGCCCATGAGCAAGTATTGGATGACCGAGAAAATGGTCAGCCAGAGCATATAGGATAGACCAAGGGAGACGAAGATGGGCGCGCGGTCGGCAAGGGTGACATCCCCGCCGGCTTCGGCCTGCGCTTCGGCACTTCGAATGCGCTGCTCAAGTACGGGGCGAGCCGCTTCTCGCGCTTTATCCAATATGGACAAATCAATATTAGCGGCCCCGAAGACCTCTTCCCGGGCGAGTGTTCGAGCTGCGTCTTCGACCTTCGATTTCAGATCGAAGACTGTGACGTCTTGACTCCAATATTGGATGTCCGAGCCGTCCGCTGGGACGATGACGGCGGCAAAGAGCGGCTTTTCGCCCTCCGGCCCATCGATCATCTCGTCGCCTAGAAGATAGGGGCGCAGATCGTCAACGGTCTGACCGGGCGCTGCGACACGGATGTATCGCTCCGTTGTGTCGTCTTCGTCCACGTCTGGGACGGGCACATCTTGGCCCAGACTCTCGGCAATCTGCCTTTGGACCTCTTCGCGCGTGCGTCGCTGCTCGATGAATTCTTCTTCGATTTGGTCGGCATAGACCGACCCAGTCTCGACCACCGCATAATACCGCACAGGCGTGGTGCTGGCGGCAAACGCGCCAATCGCAGCGATAATGATGAGGATCAGGGGAAGGGCAGCGATCCCGACCCAGAAGCCCCAGGCGGAAACATAGCCGAGATAATCCCGGCGAAAGACAAGAAATGTATTGCGCATCAGGCTGCGATCTCCTGTTGGGTCGAGGCTGCGAGTGCCGCTGCGGCCTGCGGTCCGGCCAGCTTGACGAATACGTCGCGCAGGCGGGATTCATCGGGTGTAAAACTGGATATTGGAGCGCCGGCTTCGATCGCGGCGCGAAGAGCATCCTGGGCATTTCGTCCAGGGCCGAGCGCGATATGCCAGGCGGACTGGTCCCCGTCTGATGAGATGCGTTCGGGATTAAAACCCTTGGGCTGGAGGGCCGCGGTGAGGTCAAATATCGACGACAGTTCGATCATGGCGCCGCGGTCGAGGGTGTCATAGGCCTCGCTGAGTGTGCCGTCGAAGACTTTTTGGCCGCGTGCGAGCATGATGATCGAGTCGCAAAGCCGCTCGGCGTGTTCCATCACATGGGTTGAGAATAGGATTGTGGCGCCGCGGGCATGTTCTTCGCGGATCAGGTCTTCGAGCGCTTGCTGATTGACCGGGTCGAGACCCGAAAAGGGTTCATCGAGGATCAAAAAGTCCGGCCGATGGGCGATGGAGGCCAGAATCTGGACCTTCTGGGACATACCTTTGGACAATTTGGAGTTTTTCGTCCGCGCCTTATCCCCTAGGCCCGCCGCCTCCAGCAATTCATCGGCGCGCGCGAGGGCTTCGCGATTAGAGAGGCCCTTGAGCTGGGCAAAATAGGCTATGCTCGTGCGCGGGTTCATCTTTTTATAGAGGCCGCGTTCTTCGGGCAGGAATCCAACGCGGCGAAGCTTTTGCGGTGTCGGAGGACCGCCAAAGAGCTCCGCCGACCCGGTATCTGGGTGCATAACGCCAAGGGCCATGCGCAGGCTGGTCGACTTCCCAGCCCCATTGGGACCGAGAAATCCGATGATCTTTCCTTCGGGAACGGCGAAGCTGAGACGGTCGACGGCGATAAACCCGCCAAACCGTTTCGTGGCGTTGTTCAGCACCAATGGTGGTGTGGTCATGTTTCCAAACCCTCCTTCAACCAGCCCTATTTCGAATATCGATAATTTGGCGATCTTTTCAATCGCCACGTCTTGCCATTCGCTTAATCCGAGCGCAGCATCATCTTATGAACACGGATTTAGAGCAGCTCGACGCGCTTATCGCGGACCTAGAACCGGCGAGCGAGGCGGTCGAATTGGCGCGCCCACAGTCGGCGGAGTCAGAGCCTGAGCGCAAGCTGCAAATGCTCGCCTCGATAGAGGCCGCACTTGGGCGGATGGACCGCGGCAGCTTCGGCTACTGCGTTGAATGTGGAACGCAAATCGACATCGAGCGACTGAAGGCAAATCCAGTCGTCTCGCATTGTTTGGACTGCGAGGAGGTCGGCGACCCCGTTCACCAGGGATGCTGCTCGAAAGCGTCCGACCCGTCCGATTAAAGTAAAGAGAACAGGCTGATCATCACCTGGACGACCAATGCAATCGCGGCCAGGCCGAGGACAGTCGCGAACCAGGCGCCGCCCATGCCCATGGCTGCGCCGCCGATCAAACCGCCGACAACAAGCAGTCCAAGTGCTACCATCCAATGCATGCCGAGGGCCAGTGTGAGTGTCGCATAGCCAACGACCAGGGCGATGATGAATGACCCCCACACCGTGGCTGTCATGAAGCCGTTCCAGGTCCGGGATTGTTCTGTGATGTCCATCTCGCCGTGGACGTAATCGGTGCCAGCCATTGGGCGATGCCTCCCGCTTTAGTCATAATTCGAGGTGTCTGTGGCCCGCGCATCCGGATCGGTCAAGCGGGCAAACGCGCGCAGGGCGGCGACTAATTCAGATTTTCAGGCGGTTTTGGCTTGGGTGGGACAAAAGGGGCGGGCAGCGGGGCGGCCTCAACCCCTTCCGATTTGAGCTTTTCCCGATCCTCATGGGTCGTCTCTCCCCAGATCGGCCGGCTTTCGATCTCACCATAGTGCATGGCGACGGCCTCATCTGTGAAATCGCCACCGACATAATCGTGGGTCTCTCCAATGAATGCGCGGGCCGCTTTCGCAAACTGTTTGAAGGTGAGGTCACCATCGTCTTTGCTCGCCACGGCGGGGGCCATGATCTGTTTTGTTACGGCCGTGCTATTACAAGCGGGGCAGCTGATTTGGGCGTTTTTGACCTGCTGATCATAATCATCACTCGATCTGAACCAGGCGTCGAACCCGGTTTCGCAATCCTGACAGAGCAATGCGTATTTGATCATCTAATCGATGTCTTCAGCGGTCTAGGCTGCTGAGAGAAGGGGGTCTAACCCGCCGCGGCGGTCCAGCGCCATCATTTCGTCGCAGCCGCCGATATGCGTGTCGCCGACGAAAATCTGCGGAAAGGTTCGGCCGCCATTTGACCGCGCGACCATTTCCTGGCGTTTGCCGGCATCCATGCCGGCATTGATGATTTCAGGTTTCACGCCCTTCGATTGCAGGAGCGACAGGGCGCGTGTGCAATATGGGCAGAAATCCCGAACATATATGGTGACGGCCGCCATGGATCCGTTTCCTTTCCTGGGACGTTCGAAACTAAGATACTCGCTCTTGCTATATGGTAATGTCCGTCGGTTGAACAACGCGCGCGAGCACAAGGGCATGGATCTCTTCAGCGCCGGCCTTCGCCAGCGCGCGCGCCGCAGCGCCGAGCGTTGCCCCTGTGGTGAGGACATCATCTACCAACAGCACTTTTTTGCCTGAGATCAATTTGACGTGCGACCGGCGGACCGAAAAGGCGCCCTTCACGTTGCGTGCCCGCGCCCGGCGAGACAGCCCCGCCTGGCTGGGCGTCGCCCGTGTGCGCTTCAAGGCCGTTTGGAAGAGCGCCAGCCCGGTCTGACGGGAGATTTCCGCGGCGAGCCAACCGGATTGGTTGTAGCCGCGCGAGACGAGCCGTCTGTAATGCAGCGGGACGGGAACGATGAGGTTTGATTTGGCCACCGCCTCTTGGCCGGAGAGACACATCCAACGTGCCATCACCTTTAATCCATCACGCCGGCCTTGCCGCTTCAGCGCGAGAATAGGTTTGCGGGAGACATCGTCATAGGCGAGGGCCGCGCGCGCCGTCGTCCAAGGGGGCGGACGTGCCGTGCAGGCGGCGCAAATCGTATCGGTGCCGAGGTCAATCTCCTGGGGCTGTCCACAGCTCTGGCAGACCGGTCCTGTAATGAAGGAGAGGGCCGTGAAGTCTTCCGGAGTCAGGGCGCCCCGCGCAGGATGCCCTGAAAGGATTGAACGCTGCGGCCAAATCGTATCGGTCAGATCGGCAGCAAAGCGCTTGGTTTCACGAAGAATAGGCTTCATATCGCCGCCATGGTTCAGCCGCCCCGCATCTTTGACCGCCAGCGTCTGGCGCGGCAACGCAGCCGCCGAGCGCCATCCTACTCCGAGTATGCGTTCCTCAAATCACGCGTGTCGAGCGATTTGATGGATCGACTCGACGACACACCGCGCACTTTTCCCGTGGCCTTGGATCTCGGGAGCCATACGGGGCAGGTGGCCGAGGCGCTCATTGCGCGGACTGGAATAGAGTTTGTGCTCTCCAGCGACCTATCTGAACGGATGGCGCGCCTGGCGGCAGAACGCGGTATTGCCGCCTTGGTTGCGGATGAAGAGGCGCTTCCATTTCGCCCTGCGAGCTGCGATCTGGTGCTCAGCGCCCTATCGCTCCACTGGGTGAATGATCTGCCAGGGACACTCGTTCAAATCCGAAACACCTTGAAGCCAGACGGGCTCTTCCTAGGGGCGATGTTTGGAGCTGGGACACTGCAGGAATTGCGCACGAGCTTGATCGAAGCCGAAACCGAATTGACGGGTGGGGTCGCTCCGCGCGTGTCGCCGCTGCCGGGGCTGCAAGATGTGGCGGGGTTGATGCAGCGCACCGGCTTCGCGCTACCGGTAGTCGATCTCGATACGGTGGAGGTGAGTTATGCAGCTCCGCAGCGGCTTCTGGCGGACCTCGGCGGCATGGGCGAACGGGCGGCATTTTTCGGTGGGGCGCGGCCGCTCCGCCGAGACGTTCTTGCCCTAGCGGTCGACCTTTACAAGGCGCGCTACGCAGGCCCCGATGGTCGGGTGCGCGCTACATTTGAGATCATCCATCTGGCTGGATGGGCACCCGGACCCGATCAACCCCAGCCCAAACGGCGCGGGTCAGGGCAAATCAGTCTTGCGACTGTCTTTTCAAGCCCGAAACCGGACACCCGGTCATGAAAAAACGGTCCCCCAAATTCTGCGGGGGACCGTCATCCCGAAGCCTTCTGCTTGGCTAGCCGGGTGTTTAGCTTGCGCTGTCCCGCAGCAGCGCGGTGGTCGCGGGGCGCGAGGTAGAGACCGTGCAGCACCGGACCTTCATCTCGAGAACGCGGTCGTGGAAGCGACAGGTCTCATCATTGATCTCGCGAAGGATTGACGGTCCACCGGCGCGGAATGTGTAGCGCGTCTGGGTGCAGCTCATCAGCTTCAGCCCGACCGGGCAGCTACCGATATTCGTTTGTTGGATCGTTTGTGTTTCACAGTACAGATCGTCGATGGATGCCAGCGCAGCATTTGCCATCGTCATTGCTTCGTCCGCCGTCGACTGGGCGCTTGCGGCGGAGCCGAGCGCTTCATCAGCGATTGAGCGCGCTTCTGAAAGCTTCAGATCCGTGTCGGCGAGGGCCGTGCGCGTGCCATTGATTTCGACATTAAGCTGGCAAACGCCCTCTTCAGCCTTTTCTGGGTCCGCGCAGTAATCGGCGACCGTTTGTCCACCAAGACCAGTTTCGCATGCCGCAAGGGCTGTGGTCATCACCATGGCTGCCATGAGGGTTCTTATCCGCATAGGTCGAGCCTCCTTTACGTTTTCTTTACCCGACCGGTAATCTCGGTACGGAACGGGGTCAATCAATATCGCTTCGCAGACGAATCAGGCCGTTTACGGGCGATCGTTGGGCACCAAATCTGTCGCCCAGCCGACTTGACCGGTCGTCCAAAACGCCGCGAGGGTGCGTGCAAGAGGGAGGCGCCGATATGCTCACCGGCCTACATGTGATTTTGACCGGGATCAGTCTTTTATGCCTAGGAGTTGGGATCGGCGCCGGTTGGATCTGCACAATCGTGGCGCCGAACGTGTTCTATGACAAACTAGACGCCTCTCGCGCGAACACGCAGGTTCGGTCGCTCATTTATACCGGCGCGACGCCTGTTGCCGGCGTTTTATTGGCGGCCGGCGCTTGCGCGATCCTGGCTGGGGCCTTTGGAGCTGGAACGCTGTCCTTGTTCGCAGCCATTGGCTTTTTTCTCAATCGTTGGACGTTGGCGCCGCACAAACGCGGGGAGGCGCCGAAAGGCATTCGGCGTCGCCGGACGGGCCAAAGGATGGTCGCGGTGGGGATCTCCCTTGGATCCCTCGCCTTGAGCCTTGTCGCAGCCGGTTTGGTTTTGTTTGGGGTTTAAGCGGCGAGCTGTTCAAGTGTGCGATCTGGCGCGCGGTCTGGTACCAGCCAAAGCGCTCTTTGTTCGTGCAGATAGAGGAAGTGCTGATTGGAGAGCTCCGCAGCGCTCCGCGCGATCTCGCCGGCGGCCTTTCGATTGGCGAGCAGCATGGCGACATTTGCAATCACACACGGCAGAAACATCCACCAGGCGAACCAAATTGTGCCAACGACCCCGGCGATAACGAGGGTCCAGGCGAGGGCGTCCAGAGCCCTGATAGCGAGAGGTTTCCACCAGCCAAACACCTTGAGTAGAGCTGGGTCCTTGTGCAGGGCTTCTGCATCAATCGCAAAGGTCTGCGATTCATTCGGCCGATAAAAGACCGCGCGCTTTGGCAGGCCGTCCTCATAAGGGCTGGGCACAGGCTTCAGGAACATCACACTTCCCTCGCTTTCTCGACTAAGTCATCGCATGGCGGGGTTAATGGGCCGTCTCGAAAAAAAGAAAAAAGTGTGCCGCGTCGCTTAGGACTTTGTTTCCTATTGAGCGACCCAGCCGCCATCGATTTGCATAAGCGCACCGTTGATTTGGTCGGCGTCCGGAGACACGAGAAACGCGGCCATGGCTGCGATCTGGTCGGACGTCACAAACTCCTTTGTCGGTTGCGCTGCGAGCAGGACGTCTTTCTTGACCTCTTCCTCGCTAATGCCGCGAGACTTTGCCGTATCGGCGATCTGGCTTTCGACGAGCGGCGTGTAGACATAGCCGGGGCAGATGGCGTTGCACCGGACGCCGTGCTCGGCGCCTTCCAGCGCAATGACCTTCGTCAGACCCGCGATGCCGTGCTTTGCGGCGACATAGGCCGACTTGAAAGGTGAGGCCACTAGGGCGTGCGCCGAGGCCGTGTTCAGGATGCGTCCCCAGCCCTTGTTTTTCATCCCCGGCAAGGCGAGGCGAACGGTGTGGAACGCGGCTGACAGGTTCAGGGCAATAATGAGATCCCATCTCTGGGGCGGAAACTCTTCGATCGGCGAGACGTGCTGGACGCCGGCATTGTTCACGAGGATGTCGACCCCGCCGAAGTCCGCCGCCGCATAGGCCATCATTTCTTCTATCGCCTCCGGTTTTGTAAGATCCGCTCCACAATACCCGACTTTGACATCAGCTGAGCGCGCTAAGTCTGCACGGTTGGCCTCGATTTCATCTTGGTCTCCAAAGCCGTTCAGAATGACATCATGACCGTCGCGCGCAAAACGTTCAGCGATCGCCTGTCCGATCCCGCTCGTAGAGCCGGTCACGAGCGCGGTTTTCTGAGCTGCCATTCGTTTCTCCTCAAGGCTTTTGCTGTCGCCAAAATTGGTGTTGATATGCCGCGCAAGCGGCCGCGAGACCGAGGTAGCAGATAGGACGTGAGGAATGAACACGGCGATCGAGGGATTCGTTTCCGGTTTCCCTTACTTTTTAGTGATGACAGGCACGGCAGCTGGACTGCTCATTGTGGCCAGTACGGTCTATATCTTGCTGACGCCTTGGAAGGAGTTGGCCCTCGTGCGTGGGGGCAATGGTGCAGCCGGTCTCGCCCTTTCCGGCGCAATTGCTGGGCTTGCCATTCCGCTCGCGGCCTGCCTCGCCTCGTCAATCGGTCTATTTGACCTGATCATTTGGTCGGTGGTTTCCTTGCTCTTGCAATTGATCACCTACCGCATAATCGATATCTTACTCTCAGGTCTTCCGGACCGAATAAAAGCCGACGAGGCCGGCGCCGCGATCGTTTTGATCGCAGCAAAGATTTCAGCGGCGATGCTCTTGGCAGCCGGACTGTGGGACCCCAGCTTAGACAGGCTATAGAGAAGGACTTGTCGGCGTTGCGGATACTCGATCTCCTCGCATACATCCTGGTTCTCGGCATGACCGTGCTGCTGCTTTTTGCGGCCGGCACACGCCATGCCGACGCACCGCCGCCGCCGCCCGATGCCTTAGAAGATCTGGGCGCCGCACTCGCGCCGCCATCTCCGTTTGACGAGCAAGTTCTCATCCAGGTGGCGAGCCCGCGCGATGGCGTTGGAACAGCTTTTGCGGTGAATGAAGAGGGGCACTGGCTTACAGCACGCCATGTCGTCGAGGGCTGCAAGCATATTGGCCTCTTTGTGAAGCCCGGTAACTATGTGCCAGTCGATACTGTGACGATCGATGACCGTTACGATCTCGCGCTGCTCAAGACCGAATTTGCGCCGAACCCCGTCACGTTAAATCTGGACACGGTGCTGCGGGTCGGCACGGAAGGTTATCACGTGGGCTATCCGCAAGGGCGTCCGGGCGAAGCTGTCGCGCGCCTACATTCACGCTCCAGCTTGGTCACGAGTGGCCTACGCGAGGGTCGCGAGCCGGTTCTCACCTGGGCGGAAATGGGCCGCACGCGCGGGCTTGAAGGGTCGCTTGGCGGTATGTCCGGCGGACCGGTTTATGATCGGAAGGGCAATGTGCGCGGTGTGGTGCTGGCAGAAAGTCCGCGCCGCGGCCGGCTCTATTCCGCGGCGCCGAATTCTATCCGCGCCTTTCTGG
>JBCAWP010000057.1:0-11869 GCA_038534535.1 Pseudomonadota bacterium | reverse complement strand
TCTTGGGGTTTTGTTCCGGCCGCCTGCTCGAAGGCCGTGAGTGCAAGCTCCCACAGGCCTTTTCGCAGCATAACAACTCCCTTCTGCAACAGGGCCTGTCGTCTCAGCAGAGGCGTCATGGCCAGGTGACTCGGCAGGTAGGCGCTTGCCGAAAGTGTCTTGTCCAGCCGCCGGAACAGGCTCTGATCATATTCAAGCCACTTATCGACCCGCCGGCGGGCGGCATATTGGTGTCCCTTTTGCCCACGCGCCCCGTCATGCACGCGTTGGTCGTAAATAACCGTATCGGTTGAGGCAACTCGCCCGTTCATGGCGAGCCGGATCAGCATGTCATAGTCTTCTGAGGCACGCATTTCCGGATCAAAGGGGCCCGCGGCCTCGTAGAGGTCCCGGGTGACGAGCATAGCGGGTTGATGGACGAAAAAGTCCTCCAGAGTCGCGACCAGGAACCAATCGCTTCCGCGATCATCCCAGTAACCCGTGTCCGACGTCGAGATTTTTCCGGTCTCGGGATCAACTGAAAAGCGCTCATGCCGCCCAAAGACAAGCCCAGATTGGGGGGCACGCTCAAACGTCTCAACGAGCGCGGCGAGCCCGCCGGGGCGTGGCACATCATCATCGTCGACGATCCAGATGTGCGAACCCTCTATCGTTGCAAGTGCCTGGTTGAGGCTGTCCGCCTTGCCTGAATTTTCCTTGTCGAGCACACGCACCTGGCCCGCATATTGGCCCACCACCTCACGCGTGTGGTCTTCAGAGCCGTCAATGACGACCAGCACCTCGTCGGGGCGGCGCGATTGGCTGAGCACCGCCTCGATCGTCGTGCCGAGCAGATCCGCGCGATTGAAAGTTGGGATGATCGTCGAAATGAACATAGGGCGTCGCATTTGATTGAGACCGCACCAGAGTGAGGCCGACGGCTTTTTATAGCAAACCCCGTGCCGCAATTGGCCGCGGTGGGTCAAAGAGGATTGGCATGGACTTCGCATCCCCTACGGGCTTTTTTAGTTGAATGCGCTTGACAAAAATCGACCTCCATTAAAGGAAATTAAGGCGCGTATAGTGGGGACAACATGCCGGGACGGGTCACCGTCATTATTGCGGCCTACAATGCCGAAGCATTTATTCGTCGGGCGATCGAAAGCGCACTGGCGCAGACATGCGCGCCCGACGTCATTATCGTGGACGATGCCTCAACCGATGGAACTGCCGCGCACGTCCGAGAGCTGATTGCAGGCGTCCCCCAGGCCAAACTCATTGTGCAATATAAAAATCAGGGTCCAGCTGCTGCGCGGAACCGCGCGATCGCGGCCGCAGCGACTGAGTGGGTCACCCCCCTCGATGCCGACGACGCGATGGACAATGATCGGCTGAAAACCCTGGTCGACCTAGCCGAACAGCGCGGCTGGGACGCCGTTGCAGATGATCAGTACAGGGTCACCAGCTGGGAGGCTGGGGCCGATCGGCGCCGCCTCTGGTCAGACGATGATTTCGGTATATTGGAGCTCACGCTCGCCCGGTTCGTCCGCGAAAACATCATGGCATATACCGGCTTCGGACGGGAGCTTGGTTTCATCAAGCCCCTTATGCGCCGCGCCTTTCTGGTCGACCATGGCCTTGGTTACGATCGGCGCATGCGCCTTGGCGAAGACTATGATCTCTACTGCCGGCTACTCGCGCGCGGCGGCCGGTTCGGCCTCGTGGACCCACGCGGATACATCGCCTTTGAGACACCAGGGTCCCTCAGCAAGCAGCACAGTTCGGCGGTGCTGCGCGCCTTTATGCAATCGGACCAACGCCTCTTGAGCTCTAAGGCGATATCCGACGATGCGCGTATATTTTTGAAAGAGCACCGCACACTGCTCCATAAAAAATGGGCCTGGGCCCATCTCAGCGAGGCCTATCGCGAGCGCAATCCCATGAAGGCCCTGTCCAGCTTTATCGCACCGCCTGAGGTCCTAGCCGACCTATCCGGGCGCCTGGTGGAGAAGACCCGCGCCCGCCTGTCCCGCGCCTAACCTCGGCCCGATCAATCCTTCGAAGCTTCCGGTTGTGGCCAGCCCTAAGCGGCGGTACGGTCCATTACTAGGGAATATGGGCTGAAGCGGCGGCGATACCAAGTGATTGGAACGCAGTTTGCAGTCCTCTGGGATATGTTGGGCAACACATAAGAGTCACCACCATGACGGCAATCGTTGCAGCGGTCGCAAACCTCAAGGGCGGGGTCGGAAAGTCCACGACGACGGTGATGCTCGCCGACAGCCTCGCCTATTTCTATGGCATGAACGTGCTTGTCATCGATCTTGATGCCCAGGCAAACTCAAGCCAGATGCTTCTCACCGAACAGGGCGTTCACGCCGCCTCCGAGCAGAGCAAGGGTGCCCACCATCTCCTTGGCCAGTTTCTGGAGGGGCGAAAAGCCGCCGCCGGGCCATTCATCATGCCAAATGCGGTCTCACTGGAAGAATTGCGCGCTGCCGAAATGCGCTCCGAACGCCTCGGCTGGATCTCCGCTCTGCCGGCACACCCGCAACTCCGCATGGAAGAGCTATCACTTGAAGAGGAATGGTATGCGCGTACCGGCACGCCGAAGACACTGTCTGAAGCCCTGGCGCGCCATTTTGAGATCGGTTTTGCCGATTTGATGCCACTCTACGACGTCATTCTCCTCGATTGTCCGCCCCACCTGTCTCCTCTCTCGCGCGCTGGCCTCGCCCTCGCCGATGTCTTCATAATCCCGACCATCGCAGACGCCGTTTGCAGCTGGGGGACGAAACAGTTTTTGACCTGGGTCGGAGACAATGTCCGCGCAGACATTAAAACGCGAAGCGTTTCGGTGATCACCCGCTTTCGCAATACCGCCTATGCCCGGCAGATGCGTACCGAACTCCAGACGGTCACCCTGAAAGACATCCATTTCGGGCCGACGATCCCAGAATCGGTCGAGGTTCTGACCGCCATGGACCGGCCTGCCCCAGATAGCTACAACACATTTCGCGGGAAGTATGGCCGCATGAAGGGCGATGTTCGCAAACTCGCCGATGAAATCGTGGCCTTTCTCGAGGCCCGCTTCTGGGACAGTGGGGCACCGAAACGGGTGCGTGACTAGACATGGCCGACGACCAGGACGCCCTCTCCGCCCTCGACCGGTTCTTCGATGAACTTCGCCTCGAACTGCGCGCGAACCCCGACCTCGCCCATCGCCTTGTTAAGGCGCTTGGCGCGACCGTGACATTTGATGGCGCCCTGGCCGTGGAACTCGTCAATCCGCGCGAACTCGCCGCCACCCAGGGCGAAGCCGCCTTCAAAGAGACTTTTAGAACCATGTCGGCGGCGGATATCCGTAGAAATCTAAAAGCGCATAATCTCGCCACCACCATCGATATGAAGGGCATGAAACAGGACGCACTCGTCCAACTCGCCTACGAGCGCGCACTTGCAAAAATCAATGAGCGCCGCATCGATGGACAGAAGCGCTGACCGCCGCCGAGTCTGACATGCCGACTGGACGGAACCGCCTGTCATTTATACGTTTCGCTATTCCGCCGCTTGGAGCCGCCGCTATGCAACGTTTGATCAGTCTTTGTTTGGCCGCCGCCGGCCTTGCCTTACCGCTTGCCGCCCAATCGGCCTCACCTGCCCCGCTGCCTCCCGAAGCACAACGGACGATCGACCGGCTGATTGAGCGCGGCATGGCCGATACCGTCGGGCTCCAATTCGTTGAGGACCTCACAACCGAGATCGGCCCTCGCCTTGCCGGTTCAGACGCAGAAGCCAGGGCCCGGGATTGGTCGGTGGCGGAACTGCAAGCACTCGGTTTCAGAAATGTACGGGTCGAACCTTTCACGATACCCTACTGGTCGCGCGAGATCGAAACGGCCGAGATCGTCTCGCCTGCCCCTCAGAATCTTACAATCACAGCGCTCGGCGGGTCGACCGCCACGCCCGGCGGACCGATTGAGGCTGAGATCATTCGCTTTCCCTCAATGGCGGCGTTGCGCGCGGCGGACCCCAAACAGGTCGAGGGGAAAATCGTCTTTATTGATGAGCATATGACGCGGACCCAGGATGGATCCGGTTATGGCTTTGCCGTTCGCAAACGTCGCAATTGCGCGGCGGTCACAGCAGAGAAAGGCGGTGCGGCGTGTTTGATCCGCTCCGTCGGGACCCAACACCATCGCTTTGCCCACACGGGCATGATGGCCCGGGGGCAGGCCATCGGGGCAGGCCCCGCGGCTGCCGTGTCTCCACCCGATGCCGACCAGCTCAATCGCCTTCTCGACCGGGGCCCCGTCACCGTTCGCCTCCATATTGATGTTGAAACGGCCGAGGCCGCGCCTTCCGGCAATGTCATCGCCGAAGTACCGGGACGCGGCGCCCTGGCGGACGAGATCGTCCTCATCGGCTGCCACCTCGACAGTTGGGACCTCGGCACCGGGGCCATCGACGATGGCGCCGGGTGCGGCATCGTGGTCGGCGCTGCAAAACTCGTCTCGGAACTTCCAGGTCGAACCCAACGGACCATCCGCGTTGTCCTCTACGGGGCTGAGGAGGTTGGGCTCCTTGGGGCAACAGCCTATGCAAAGGCCCATGCCGACGATCTGGAGAAGCATGTTTTTGCGTCAGAATCAGATTTCGGCGCTGGCCGGATCTGGCGCTTCCAGACACGGTTTGGTGAGGGCGCTCTGCCCTATGCCGCAGCGATGCAAGCCGCCCTCGCGCCGCTTGGGATTGTCCCAGGAGACAACCGCGCAAATGGTGGGCCCGACATTGGCATTTTGGCGCGCAACGGTGTCCCGGTTGTGACGCCCGGGCAAAACGGGCTGGACTATTTTGACCTTCATCACACGCCAGACGACACATTCGACAAGATCGAACCGGAAGCGTTCAATCAAAATGTCGCCGCATATGCCGCCTTCGTCTGGATGGCCGCCGATATGGGGTGGGACTTTCGCGAAACAGCCGACACGACCGCACGAAATGAAAACGCCGGCTGAGGCACACGGATTTTTGAAGTCAGCTGACAACTGGTTAATGTCTAGGTCAGGATCTTAACCTACATTATAGAGATGCGCTCTTTTGCACGCCTCCTCGCCGTGCCGTTCATGGCTCTCCTCGCCGCAGCGGGACCCGATACATTTACACGCGAAGAGCTCATCGCGCTTGAAGCTGAAAAAGAGACGGCGGAACGAGAACTCGCCGCACTGGAATCCGCCGAAGCCAAGGTCGAAACCGACGTCACCGTCTTGAGCCGTCGGCTGATTGCCGCGGCCATGGAAAGTCGCCGCCGCGAGGAACAAGCCAGCGAGGCTGAACGACGCCTGATCCAACTTGGCATTCGGCGTAAAGACGCGATGGAAACCCTCTTCGCCGATCGCGCGGCCTTGGAAGACTTGCTCGCGGCGCTTGTGGCTGCAGAGCGCAGCCGCCCGCCCGCCTTGGTCGTTGCGCCCGGACAAGCGAACCGCTCGGTTCGGTCAGCAATTTTGATGGGCGCCGCCGCACCGCGATTATCAGACCGCGCAAATGCCTTGGCCGACGAGATTGACGAAATCGATCGGCTCGAGCGCTCAATGCACCGAGAGACGGCGCGGCTCGACGCCGCTGAAGCGACACTTGCCCTAAAACAGGCCGAAATTGAGCGCCTCGCTGCCCAGAAGCGGGCCCAATATGAAGACGTGACAGCAGATGCCGACCGTTTGAGACAGCGCGCGCGCCAATTGGCCGATGAAGCCAGCGGGCTGCGCGATTTGCTCGCCGCTTTGGAGGCCGACGCGCCAACAAGCCCGGGGCGCAAGCCGCGTCTACGTCCACGCTATGCGGCGTTGAACAGCAATAATGGCGGCACGATCACGGATGCCGCTGTGTCACCAGCACGCCCCTCACTGAATTCCCTCAGACCGCTTGGCCCGAAGGCGATTGGCGCCATGGTGAGCCCAGTGGCTGGAATGCTCTCGGAAGCCTATGGCGACCGGCGCCCGACAGGGAGCCGCGCTGACGGCGTGACGATCGTCACACGACAGGGTGCTCAAGTGATCTCGCCGGTCGATGGGGTCATTGAATTCGCTGATATATTCAGAAGTTACGGTCACATGTTGATTTTGAGGACAAGTGACGATTACCGTGTCATAATGACAGGATTGGGCGAAACCTACGGAACGCGCGGCCAAAGTGTTGCCGCCGGCGAACCGATTGGGCGCATGAATGAGCGGCGATCGCCGCCTCCGGAACTTTATCTGGAGCTCAGAAAGGATGACAGGCCGGAAAACCCGGCGGCATGGCTAGAAGAGCCGCAGGGAAGAAACAACGGTTGAGTAATTGAGGATAGGCGTATGAGATCTTGGCTTGCAGGTGTCGGCTTTGGCGCAGTTCTGGGCGTAGGTATGGCGGGACTTTCCGCCTTTGCCTGGCCAGATACGGCGACGGCGGACCCGCGCGCTGAGGTTTTTGGAAAGCTTGAAGTTTTCAGCGATGTGCTGGCCGAGGTTCAATCCAAATATGTCGTCGAAATAAATGAGGCCGACGCCATCGAAGCCGCGATTGACGGCATGCTCACATCGCTCGACCCGCATTCTGGCTATTTGAGCCCTGAAGATTTCCGCGACATTCAAGTGGATACGTCGGGCGAATATGGCGGGCTCGGCATCGAGATCGTCCCGGAGGACGGGTTCGTCAAAGTCGTCGCGCCGATCGATGACACACCGGCCAGCCGCGCCGGACTGAAAAGCGGGGACCTGCTCACCGCCATTGATGGCCGGCAGATTGTTGGCGTCCCGTTCGATGACGCCGTCAAGCAAATGCGCGGCCCCGTCGATACCGATATCACCATCACCATTCTGCGTGCTGGCGAAGATCCGTTCGATGTCACGCTGACCCGTGAGATCATCCGGCCAAAATATGTCACGGCCCGCGTAGAAGACGGGGAGTTCGGCTATGTCCGCCTATCGGGCTTCAATGAGCGGACCACCATTCTCCTCGAAGAAGCGCTGGCCGATATCGCGAGCGAAACCGGCGGTCGGCCCAAGGGTCTTATCCTTGATCTCCGGAACAATCCGGGCGGGCTTCTCGACCAGGCCGTCAGCGTCAGCGACGTCTTCCTGTCTGGCGGCGAAGTCGTCTCAACGATTGGACGCCGCCCGACCGATATTGACCGCTACAACGCCCGGTCGGGTGAAGTCTTCAAAGGCGTCCCGATCATTGTCATGATCAATAATGGCTCGGCGTCCGCGGCAGAAATCGTGGCCGGCGCCCTGCAAGATCGCGGGCGGGCGACGGTTCTCGGCGTCACCTCGTTTGGAAAAGGGTCCGTGCAGACCATTATCCCCCTCGGCGCTGAGCGGGGCGCCCTGCGCCTGACGACGGCGCGCTATTACACACCCGCCGGCCGCTCGATCCAAGGCACAGGTATTGAGCCAGATGTCGAAGTCGCCCAGGAGCGCATCACCGAAGAACAGCTTGAGCGGATCCGCCTGTTCTCGGAAGCCGATCTTCCGAACGCGCTCGAAAATGAAGACGGTACAACCCGTCGCGGTCCCCATGTACCGGACGACCAGCCGCCTGAGGACTATGAGGGGGCCGATTATCAACTGGACCAAGCCCTCGATCTCTTGCGCAACCCGACGAAGCTCGCCAGCCTCGACGTCACGCCGCGTTAACCAAGGTTTGGGCCTTGTTAACGCTTTAAGGCGAAACTCCGGTTTCTGCCCAGACATTGCGTGCGACGAGGTTTATCCATGGGAAAAGATCAGGCGACGTCCCTCTCGCCTATTCTGACCGCTCTAAAGCACGGCGCCCTTAGCGTCGCTGTCTTCGGAGCCGTTTCGGCCATTATCGGTGCCGGCATTCACATCACCGGTCAGGCCGAAGAGGCGGGACCGATCAGAACCGTCGCGCTCTTTGAGACGTCCCCAGAACTCTCTGCGACCCTGAAAGATCGCTTCGACGCGCCGGAGACTTACACCACCGCGAGCGCAGAACCCTCCCTCGGGGTCCCGATCCCGGCCAGCGCCCAAACTGCAGAGGCCTCGGAAGCGACGCCTGCGGAAAGCCAAAACGGCGTCCGGATCAATGGACGCCTGGTCCTGCCAGGCCAAAGCTACCACCAGGTCGAAGAGGGCGCCTCGGCGTCGGACACAGTCGACGCCGTCGAAACCGCCGCATCCGTCGCCCCCACCGATCTCGATGCCCGCTTCACCGATAATGCGCAGCCCTTCAGCAATCCCGAAGGCCGTCCCATCGTGGCCGTGATCGTGACGGGTATGGGCACCAATACCCGGCACACTCTGGCCGCCATGGACGATCTGCCGGCCGGCGTCACCTTCGCCTTTACACCAGACGCCCGCGCAAACCTGCTCCGCCGCGCCCATGATACGGGCCACGAGACACTGGTCGAAGTGCCGCTCGAAGCGGAATATCGAGGCCGCACACAGCCCCACAGCCAGACGCTAAAGGCCTTCGAAGCCGCCAATGCGAACGGTCCCCGGCTCGCAAGCGTGCTTCGCCGTAAACCCAGTATTTACGGCGTGATCTCTCACGAAGGGTCGCGCTTTGCCGATGATGCAGACGCGAGCGCAAACCTCATTGGTGCGCTTTACGACCGCGGCCTGCCATTCATCGCCCACCCGACAATTGGAGAGGCGAGCTTCGGCCACGCCGCCGCCATCAAGGGCCTCCCGTTTGCGGTCGCGGAAGTCCATGTCGACTCGCGCGCCGATGCGCCATCGATCGAAGCTGAGCTTTTGAAGCTTGAAACCCTGGCCGTTGAACATGGAGCCGCCCTCGGCGTTGGCTTCGCATTTCCGCTGACAGTCGATATGATCGCTGAATGGACACAACGCCTCGAGTCAAAAGGGATCCTGCTGGCCCCCGTTTCAGCCCTTACGCGCGTTCAGCCACGCCCGGTTCAAACGACCGAACTCGCCGTGCCAGCGGAACTGCCAGACCGCTCACCTTAGGGTCACCATGAAGCGCGATCCTGCCCGATACCGGCCAAATGTCGGCCTCGCGCTGTTTTCAAAAGCGGGCCACGTCTTCCTCGGTCGGCGCGTAAACGGGCGCGGCGCGTTCCAATGGCAGATGCCCCAAGGCGGGATCGATAAGGGCGAATCGGCCGCTGAAGCCGCCATGCGCGAGCTTGAAGAAGAAATCGGCGTCCCCGCAAAGCTCGCTTCTATTCTCGAGGAAACCGACGACTGGATCTATTACGATTTTCCGCCGGATCTGAAACGGCGTCTCCCCGGCCCCTATCTCGGCCAGCGCCAGAAATGGTTTGCACTACGCTTTAAGGGATCCGACAGCGATATCCGGCTCGACCTGCACACGCCGGAGTTCGACGCATGGCGGTGGGCCCGGCTTGATGAAACACCGCCCCTCGTGATTCCGTTCAAGCGCCCAGTCTATAGCGAGATTGTGGACCGGTTCTCCCAGTGGACGGCGCCCGTGCCCACGCGCTAACCTTCCCATCAAAGCGGAGGGCGACGCCATGACAAAAACGCTTCTAATGGTGCACGGCATAGGCTGCGGCGGCGAGGTATGGGATCCGGTCATCCCCTATTTTGAAGCCGCCGGATGGGCCTGCCACGCACCGTCTTTGTTTCCAGATCAACGCGTCGCCAACGATCCACCGGCGTCTCTACCCAATCTCAGCTTTGATGATTATGTCGCGGCCATTCGGAGCGAAGCACGAACTCTCGCCGAGAAGACGGGTCAAAAGCCCGCAATCATCGGACACTCTATGGGCGCGCTCATTGCGCAAGTGCTGTCCGCATCGGGCGACGTTTCGGCGGCCATCTTCCTCACGCCCGCCCAGCCTAAAGACTGTATCAAGATCTCCGCAAGCGTGGTCTGGACATTCGCAAACATCCTCGCGCGCGGAACACAAGCGGGCCGTAAACTCCCCCATAAAATCTGGAAGCGCGGCTTCACCTGGGGCGTGCTCAATGCGGTTCCAAAGGAAAGACACGACGCGCTTTACGCCCTCGCCGTCTACGATTCAGGTCGGGTATATGGCGACATTTCGGACGGCGTTGACATTGATGAGACGGACATCTCCATACCCACCCTGACCGTAGGCGCCGTCCGCGACCGCGCGACACCAATTGGCGCCGTACGTGAGGTCGGACGAAAGTATGCGCGCAGTCCAGTTCCGGGGGACTATCGGGAATATCCAGAGCACGCCCATTGGATTCTAGATGAACCGGGAAGCGAAAAAGTGTTCGCTGACATTACGGCATGGCTTAACCGAAAAACGGCGATGCGCGCCGCTGAGGCTGGCTAGCGCGGCGCACGCTTTGCAAGGATCCGCTGCAAGGTTCGCCGGTGCATGTTCAGGCGCCGCGCTGTCTCGGATACATTATGATCGCAGAGCTCATAAACACGCTGAATATGCTCCCAGCGCACCCGGTCGGCTGACATTGGATTATCCGGCGGCGCCGGCTTCTCATCCTGGTTTGCCAAGAGCGCCTTGATGATATCCTCAACGTCCGCAGGCTTGGCGAGATAATCTGCGGCCCCGGCCTTCACTGCGGCAACGGCGGTCGCAATCGCGCCGTATCCCGTCAGAATGACCGCGCGAGCGTCCGGGCGGTGCCTATGGAGCGCCTCAACCACGTCGAGGCCGGTCCCGTCGGCAAGCCGAAGGTCAAGCACTGCAAAGGCCGGCGGGTTCAAGCGCGCGATATCTTTTGCCTCGCTTACGGTCGAAACAGCCGATACGAGGAAGCCGCGCTGGGTCAGCGCACGCGCCAGGCGTTGGCAGAATGGACCATCATCGTCCAGCACGAGGCAAGTGCGGTCCTCCACATTTTTGAGACTTTCATGAACCGTGACTGGCCGTTCCAAAACACGCTTCTCCTTGTGCTATATCTCAAACCAATATGGGCGCTTCGTCCCGCGGGTCCAGTGCGGCGCGCGGCCAGCTCGCTTGAACGATAGCGCCATGGTCCGGTGGCGGGCGATTTCGCATCGCGACGCGGCCACCGGTTCGCTCGACAAGGATCTTCGCGATAAAGAAACCAAGGCCCATGTCGCCGCCGCCGGCCTGGGCGGCGCCGCGCTCGGACACATAAGGCTCGCCGAGCTTTGGCAACACGTCCTCAGAAAAGCCGGGGCCATCATCTGTCACAGTGATCACATAATCATCAGCACTCCAGGACGCTTCGATGACGACCCGCGTGTCGGCAAAACTGACAGCATTTTCGATGAAGGCACCCAAGGCATGGAGCGCTTCCGGCGACCGGGAGATGATCGGCAACTGGTCCTCCCCGCCCCTGCCGCGACGGGTCAACACATCAATCGCAACGCCTAAGCCTTTATGCGGCGCAGACGCTTCTTCCACCAGCGTCGATAAGGGCAAGCGCGCATGGATAATATCGCCCGCCTCACGCTCTTGGGCTAAGGCGCGCAGTATTTCGCGGCACCGATCGGCCTGCTCCGCCAGAAGCTGCGCGTCTTCGCGGTGAGGACTATCGGGCGGCAGATCGCTCACCATTTCCTTCGAGACGAGATGGATGGTCGCGAGCGGCGTCCCCAACTCGTGGGCGGTCATCGCAGCCATAGCGCCAAGGGCTGAGAGGCGCTGCTCCCGCGCCATGACGACTTGCGCCGCATCCAAGGCGCGGACCAGGCGCGCTTCGTCCTGGTTCACGCGTTGCGCGGAGACCGAAAAGAACATCACAGCCACCGCCAGCGCTGCGAAATGCCCCATCTGGTAGGCCTGCGGCAAGGTTAGCGTTTCCCCGTCTCGCCACGGAAGGTCGAGCGCATAAAGCGGCATGGCGCCCGCAATAGCGAGCACCAGCACCCCCAGTCCCAAGGCATAAAACGGGCGCACGCTCGCTGCAGCCACCGTCACAGGCGCAATCAGGAAAAT
>JBCAWP010000056.1:0-11931 GCA_038534535.1 Pseudomonadota bacterium | reverse complement strand
CGCAGAGGCGGCGGATGTCTTATCGAGCCGGCCGCTTGGTGGCTGGGTCGATGTTGAAACCTTCCTGGGGCTTGAACTCTTGTCCCGCGTGTCGGGTGAGGCGGTTCGCAGCGATTTACTGTCAACAACCTCCACTTATCTCACGCTTCGCGGTACGGCATATTTTCAAGACGTTCCGGGTGATTTCGAAACCCTTTATGCGCTAGACGGAACGAATACGGCCCGCGTGGTCAGACGGACACGAGGAGCGCGCTAATGGCGGCCCGGCTATATGCAATGATGCCAGACAGTGTCGAAACCGGCATTCGTCTCGTCCGTGTTGAACGCGATGAGGTGAAAGATGTGCGCGCCGCTGGTGGAGGTCAGGAGGTCACCGTCTTCGTTCCTGGGGTGGATGTCGCTATCCACCACACCGCTCTGCCGACCAAGGGAGAGCGGGAAACACGCCAAGCGGCCCCTTTTGCGATTGAGGATGAGATCGCGACTTCGGTCACTGAGGTCCATGTCGCGCTCGGGCCACGGCCAGAAGATCTCTCCGCGCCCCGAGAATTGTTGGTGGTTTCTGAAACCACAATGGACGAGTGGCTAGAACGGCTGGCCGATCTCGGTGTGTCGTCAGCTCGGCTTGTGGCCGAGCAAAGTGCAATCGGCGATGGTCAGGTCCTACATCTCGGGAGCCGAATTGTCGGACGTGTCCAGAGCTTGCCGTTCGCCATCGATGCACAGCTCCCAGATGGCCTCGTTTCAGCCCTGCTTGAGGGGGAGCATGTCACGCCGCAGGCCGTGAGTGATCCGCTCGCGGCTTTGGCGCTCAGCGCGGAAAGCCTTGAAATCGAGCCGATTGACCTTCGCCAGGGCGCCTTTGCCCGCGGCGGCGGCTTCGGTCTCGCAGCGCTCGAGGGCTGGAGAATGGCCGCCGGGCTTGCCGTCGCGCTGATCGCAGGGTGGCTCATTGCCGGCATGTTGGAGATTCGCGCAAGTTCCATCGCGACCGATGGCATTCGCGACAGTATCCGCACGCAATATGCTGCAGTGTTCCCAGACGCGCCGGCACCGGCTGACCCAACGCGCGCGGTCTCCAGGGCCCTCGGCGGGGCTGGGGGCGGGTCGTCTCTTGATTTCATTGACACGTCCGCGACGCTTTATGCTGCGCTGACCGATGTGCCGAATGCGAGCCTTCGGTCGATCCGTTTCGACACGGCGCGCGGGGGATACACGGCAAGTATTGCCTATGCGAATTATGGGGACGATGCGGCCTTGAAGTCGGCGATTGAAGCTCGCGGGCTGCAGGCGATCCTTGGCGACGCCCGGCGCGGCGGCGATTTGGTCTTTGGTGATGTGACGATCACGGAGGCGAGCCGATGATACAGGAGTGGTGGGTGCAGCGCGAACCTAGGGAGCGTGTCCTCCTGTCGGTACTTGCCGCGCTGGTCGCGATGATTGTTGCGTTTTACGGTATCTGGTCGCCCTTTGCCGGCGCGAGGGATGCGGCGCGGTCCAGCCTTCAATCCGCGACGGTCGATGCCCGCTTTGTTGAACAGGGGCTCGTCTCACTGGCATCGTCGACGACCGGCGGTCCGGGACCGGCAGAAAACGTCAACGCCTTTCGGGCTCAACTCACCGCATCGGCCCAGACCCTTGGCCTGTCGATCGCCCGGTTGCAAAGCGGAACCGACGGCACCTTGCAGGTGTCGATTGATGATGCCGACCCGACTTTGCTGTACTCTTGGCTATTAGGGCTCGATGCCCAGCCGGGCGGGCGCGTCGTTGCTGCCACGCTGACGACACGCGATAACGCCACTGTTCAAGCCGTCATCGAACTGCAGGGCGGCCGGCCGTAATGAAACGACTATTGCTTTTTCTCTTGTTCGTGGTCGTCTTTTTCGGGGCGATGATCCTCACGACACCCCTTAGCTTTGTGCTGGAACAATCCGGTGCGCGGTCGACAGGACTGCGCTGGGACGGTGTCAGCGGCACGGTTTTTAATGGACAAGTGTCCGGCGTTTCGTTTGGGCGCCAGCCTATTGGCAATGTGTCGGTGTCGATACGACCGTCCGATATGCTGAAGGGCCGCGTCGCCTATCATGCGCGCTGGTCTGGCCTCCCGTCAGTTGGGGAAGCAACGCTCGCTGTCGGTCGCAACAGCGTTGCCGTCTCGGATCTCAACACGACGGTTGCCGTAGAGCACCTCGTGGGCCTGGCGGACGATGTTCGCCGGGCTGGAGGAAATGCAAGTATCTCCTCGGCGAGTGTGACGTTTAACGGGCGGGCCTGTGCCTCGGCATCCGGCGCTGTCTCGACCGACACCGTTTCGCGCGCGCTTGCGACCTATGGCGTCACGGGTGGATTACTGTCCGGCACGCTCTCCTGCGACGGGCCGATGTTGAGCCTGCCCGTATCTGGAAGCGTCGATACGGGAGACCGGATCGAAGCTGAAATGCGCTTTGGGTTCACTGAGCCATCGAGCGTTGAAGCACGCGTCGAGACCTCGTCTCCAGATATCGGCAACCTTCTAGCCTTCCAGGGTTTCGAGCCGCGTGACGGCGCCTATGTCTATCGCCAAGAAGCGCAGCTGGGGCAGTTTTAGATCATGAAGCGGCTCACTTCGTTCATTCTTGCGAGCCTTTTATTAGGCGCCTGCGCAGCCACCCCGCAGGACGAAGATGATGGCTCGACCGTCGCGCCACAACCGAGTGTGACCGAAGGCGTTCCGCGATCAGGGCTCCCTGCGCAGCGCTTGGGGCCAGGGGAGTGCGGTCTTTTCCTTTGGAGTAAGACCGATATCTCTCGCTTTGTATTTTTTGCGAAGTCGGGCAGCCAGCAAGCGCTCTTCCTCTATGAAGACGCGCCGACCTCCCTGGCACTTGTTCAATCAGCGGGTGATGTGTTCGGTCAGTTTCTAACGGACCTAACCTATGTCATTCCTGAGACCGGGCGGGAGATCATGATTTCCTATGCGCCGGGCGAGGAGCTCCTCGGAGGAGCGAGGATTTCATCAGGGCGCATAAGCTATAGGGCCGATGATGGGTGGACCCACGTCTTGCCGATACTCGGTGTCAGATCTTGCCAACCGACCGTGGGCGAAACGCTCAGTCCAAACCCTTAGTCTTTCCCGTCAGGCGCGCTTTTGCGTTTTGGGAAGTGCGTCGAGAAGGACGACCGGATTTTCGAGATAATCCTCAATCTGGTTGCTCGGCATAGGCTTGGCATAAAGATAGCCTTGGACTTCTTCGCAGCCCATGGATTCTAGCCACGCTCGCTGGCCGTCGGTTTCAACGCCCTCTGCGATCACCTTGAGCCCAAGGTTCTCACCAAGCTGGACAACCGTTTTCGTGATCGTACGGTCGTTCTCATCAGATTCTAGATCGTGAATGAAGGACCTGTCGACCTTGAGGCGGCTTAGCGGGAAACGCTTCAGATAGCTGAGAGACGAGTAGCCAGTTCCGAAGTCGTCAATGGCGATGCTCACACCCAGCCGCTCAAGGGCTTCCAGCATGCGGATCGCATTGTCGATGTCCTCCATGAGGATGCTTTCCGTGATCTCGAGCTCAAGCCGCGAAGGGGCGAGACCGGTTTCACTCAAGACCGTCGAAACAACCTCAGGAAGCGAACCATCGGAGAATTGAACGGGCGAGATGTTCACGGAAACACGTGGCGCATCACCATCATCGTTCGGAGCCCAGGCGACCGCGTCTGAGCATGCCCGGTGGAGCACATAGGTGCCGAGCTGGCCAATGAGCCCGCACTTTTCCGCCACGTCGATAAAAATCGGCGGTGGGACCGCGCCGCGCTCGCCATCTGTCCAGCGGGCCAGGGCTTCAAAACCGGAGGTTCTTTTACTTTCGAGATTGATGAGCGGTTGGTACCAGACCTCAACTTCGCCTTTGTCGATCGCGGCGCGAAGCCCCGTCTCCATGAGTTTTCGCTGGTGGGCGACTTGCTGCATCGAAGGGTTGAAAAGGCGCCACTGGTTGCGCCCGCCTTGCTTAGCGGCATAGAGCGCGAGGTCGGCATGGTGGGTCAGCTCGCGGGCGGACTCAGCGTCCACAGGGTACCGCGCAACACCAATCGAGGCGGACATGTGAAGCTCTAACTCTTCGATCTTGTACGGCAAGGCGAGAGCTTGCAGCAGGCGGTCGGCTAGGAGGTCGATGCCCCATTTATCTGGATCATAATTGACAGCCATGACGACAAACTCGTCGCCGCCAAGCCGTGCGGCCCAGTCTCCCTTGCGAATACAGGAATTGATCCGTGCGGCGACTTCGACGAGGAGCGCGTCACCGATATGGTGACCATAGGAATCGTTCACGCTCTTGAAATCATCAAGGTCGATGGCGAATAGAACCGAGCCCGTTTCATTTTCCGGCGACAGCTCGTCATTGATCCGCATATTGAAGGTGTGCCGGTTCGAAAGCCCAGTGAGCTTGTCGTTGGCCGCGAGGAACCGGACATCGTTCTCCGCACGGACCCGGGCTGTCACGTCCTTCCCGATGCCGAGATAGCCTGTCACTTTGCCTTCGGCGTTACGGACCGGCGTTGCCGACAGTTCGAAAATGTACTGGGTTCCGTCGAGATCAACGTAACGCACAGGGATATCGCAATAGGCCTGCAAACGTGACACGGCGGTTTTGAGAAGCGCAATATCGTCCTTGCGGAAGTCGAGATAGGTTAGGAAGTGGCGGCCGATAAAGTCTTGCATGGGCCGTTTCAACTCGTTTGCGCCGCGGCCTCCGAAGTAGATGACATCGCCCTTTTCATTCGCTTCCCAAAGCCAGTCTGATGCGATGTCCGCGAAGGTCTGAAACCGCTCGCTGGCCAAGAAAGCCGCTTCGCGCGCATCGTTTGCCTCCGCGACGAGGGCGTTCGACCGGCCCGTCTCTATCTGCAATTCGCCAAGCACAAAGTTCGTCATAAGCGCATAGCCGGCGGTACATGCACCACATGCGAAAATGGCGCTAATCAGAAGGAGCCCTTGATAGGTCTGGCTCGAAATAGAGGCGCCCGCAGCGGGGATGACGGCGCCGGGCCCGAAGATCGTCATACCTGCGGTGAAGAGTAGCAAGACCATCGTATAGCCGATGCACGCGCGTGCATTGACCATGAGGCCCCAAAGGAGCGGTGTAAGTGCGAGAAGGTAGTGCGTTGGTGCGAAAACGCCTTGGACGAGCCCTGGCCAGAGCGTCAGTCCAAATGTTGTTGCGGCAGAAAAGACGATCCCGGCTCTGGTCGGAGAGTCAGACTTTCGGAGCAAAATCAGCGCAGCGACCATGCCGATGACGGAGATATAGGCCGTGGTCACCGAAAAGGCGCTAGCAAGTCCCGCCATCATGGTGAGCATTGGAAGAATGATCGCCAAAGGAATAAAGGCGCTTCCGAGGATGAAGATTGCCCGTGTGCGTACACGGTCTTCCCGGTCTGCGTTCTCGGATAACTGCGCCCAGCGATCTGCAGCGTTGAACCAGGGCCTCAAATATGGGCTTAACCCCTGTCCATACAGTCGACTCATTCTGCCCCTCGCTACCTATTCAGCTGCCCGGATCTTTATCTATGGCCGTCAGACATCGGCGAAAATCATTAAGATCACGACGGGTGCCCCTACGAAATTTCTGAAAAATTTGATCGACTTGTGGGCATAGACCTGGCAATCGCGCCTGATAACGCTGTCATCTTTGCAAACATATTGATTTGAAGACGGGTAGAGTCAGCTGAAATGTCCGAATTGCCCTCGCCACGACTGAAAGAGCTTAAGCGGAAAATTCACACCGTTGGTCATATCGAAGGTGTCGTGTCCGTCCTCATGAGCGAAGCGATCGGCTATGGACTCACGCATTACCACATTGGTATTCGGACCAATCTGACCGATGTGCCGGAGCGTCGATACGCCAGTTACACCAACTGGGATATCCCTCTGCTCGAGGAGCGCGCGCGCCATAAAAGCAATTTGAGCGATCCGGTTGCAGCTTTTGCGCTGGGCGCTGACAGACCGTTTTCATGGGATGAGGCGTATCGAGAAGCCACGCAAAATCATCGGCTCGAGGCTGATCGCGTTGCGCGGTTTGGTTTGACATGCGGCTATGCGTTTCCGTTTCATGACGAAAAGGGGCTGCTTGGCCTCGTCTCGCTGGGGGGCGGGAAATCCTTGTCGCCTACAGATGACCAAGATCTGATCCATCTTGAGTCTGTGAGCCGTCTCGCATTTCACCGCATGCTGGAACTCTCCATCACAGGGCGGAATGAACTCGGTCAGATGCTCAGCCGCATGGAGCAGGATGTCATCCGGTTCTCGGCGATGGGGTCTTCTATCAAAGAGATCGGACACATTCTCGGCGTGACGGATAGCGCGGTGAAGGACGCGCAATCGCGGGCCCGCCAAAAGCTCGGCGCGCGTAATACGACCCATGCGTGTGTGATCGCGATCGGTAAAGGGTTGATCCGTTTCTGAAAGACCTGACTTTTGAGGTGATTGCCGACATGTAATCTTGCCCTAAGGTCAACATGGGCAATGTTTGAGGCAAATTATGGCTATCCACTTTCATTTGAGTGGTGATGCGCAAGCATACGACGGTGAGTTGAAACGTGCGGCGCAGCACCTTGATCGCGAAATCGCAAGATTTCTGGAGATGACGTCTGGATACGCGTCCGGCGATCCATCTTTTGATCTGGAGTTGCGCCGGTCCGGTGCGACGTTTCGATGCGACGTGATGCGTCTGCGTGCTATCCTATCGGAACGGGTGAGTGACCCCGTTTGATCGGCGTGCTTTAGGGCATCGGCGCGCCGCGGCGCGCTTCAACGAGATCATACCAGTCGCGACGACTGAGTTGGACGGTAGCTGCGGTCGCAGCTTCAATAATCCGATCGGTGCGCTGCGTCCCGATTATCGGGATTATGCCGGCGGGATGTCGGAGGGTGAAGGCGAGGGCGATCGTGGTGCGATCAACTTTGTGCGCGTCCGCTAGGCGGTCGAGCGTGGAGAGAATGGCGCCAAACCGGACTGGATCGTCTTCCTCACCTGGCTGACCCGTTGCAAGCCGCCCGCCGGCGAGCGGAGACCAGGCGAGGCACGCTGCGCCTGTTTCGCTCGCCCAATCGAGGGTCCCATCCGTGATCGGATCCTGGTGCCAGGCCGAGAATTCGGGCTGTGTCGTCACAATCGGCACATCCAGATGCGCCTGGAGCGCCCGGGTCTGGCTGACCGTGAAATTTGAGACCCCGATATGGCGAACATGCCCTTGTTTGACGAGATCGTTCAGCGCGCGAGCGGTCTCTGGCATTGGCGCCAGGAGATCGGGGCGGTGGATCTGGTAAAGATCAACAAAATCAGTGTTCAGGCGCGTGAGGGACGCTTTGCAGGCTGCGATCAAATAGTCGTAGCTGGAGTCATAGGGCGTCGGCGGCGTGATACCGCCCTTGGTGGCGAGCACCATGCGATCGCGCAATCCCGGCGTGCCGGCAAGCACCTCCCCAAGGAGGGCTTCAGCGCCGCCAAAGCCCGCGGGTTCGCCGAAGCCATAGATGTCGGCGGTATCGATCAGGGTCATCCCATGGTCGAGTGCCGTCTCGATCTTCTTCCGGGCATCTGCCGCGCTGGTTCCAGCAAACCGCCAGCATCCATAGGCAACGCATCCCACTGTCAGACCTGACTGGCCGAGCTTGATCTGCTTCATGCTTTACTCCTCTGGATGACCCTCACCAGGACCATCAGCTTTGACTGATGCTTTGGCGTGGCTTGGGTTATGCGAGGGTTGGGTCAAGTTCGCGGCAAGCGAACATGAGGTCTTTCACAGCGCTCACTGAATTATCGAACATGGCTTGCTCGTCTGGGGTCAGCTTGATCTCGACAATTCTCTCAACGCCGCCGGCACCGATCATGACCGGGACGCCGACATACATGTCAGACAGGCCGAACTGGCCGCTGAGGAATGCGGCACAGGGCAGGAGGCGCTTTTTGTCTTTAAGGTAAGAGACGGCCATATCGATGGCGCTTTCCGCCGGCGCATAATAGGCCGAGCCGGTTTTGAGAAGCCCGACGATTTCGCCGCCGCCTTTGCGGGTGCGCTCGACGATTGCGTCCATCTTTTCCTGTGTTGACCAGCCCATGTCGATCAAGTCCGGCACTGGAATGCCAGCGACAGCTGAATAGCGTAGAAGCGGCACCATCGTGTCGCCATGGCCCCCCATCACGAAGGCGGTGACGTCCTCGGCAGAGGCATTGAACTCGTCTGCGAGGAAGTGGCGGAAGCGCGCCGAATCCAGCACGCCTGCCATGCCGACGACTTTGTTTTTCGGAAGGCCCGAGAATTGTTGAAGCGCCCAGACCATCGCGTCGAGTGGGTTCGTAATACAAATGACGAAGGCGTCCGGCGCGTGGGCCTTGATGCCTTCCCCCACGGCTTTCATGACTTTCAGATTGATCCCGAGGAGATCATCGCGGCTCATGCCAGGCTTGCGCGGGACGCCTGCCGTCACGATGCAGACGTCGGCGCCGGCGATGTCTGCATAGTCTTGCGTACCCTTAAGACTTGAATCCTTGCCGAACACCGGTGTCGCTTCAGAGATATCGAGCGCTTTGCCCTGGGGCAGACCGTCGGCGATATCGAACATGATAACGTCGCCAAGCTCTTCACGCGCGCAGATATGAGCCAGTGTTCCCCCGATCATGCCTGATCCGATGAGAGCGATTTTCCTGCGTGCCATGGGGGTCTCCCGTTTTTTGAAAATTGAGTTGGCGCACACCTAACCGAGGGTGGATCGCCGCGCAATGCGGGGGCCTTCGCAATCGCGTGAAACGGCCAGGTCGGACGTCAAAGGGGCTGGATTTCCGATCCGAACCCATGCAGCTCTTAATATATGCTGCTGCCGCGTACCCGCCGATCCCCCGTGCCGCCTGAGACGTGCAATCTGTCCCGCGCGATCGGGCTGATTGGCGAGAAATGGAATCTCATGATCCTGCGTTCGGCGCTCTACGGCTTGCGCCGGTTTGAGGATTTCCACGCCGAGCTTGGTATTCCGCGCACGGTGTTGTCTGACCGGCTGAAGGCCCTCACCGAGTCCGGCCTTTTGGAGAAAGTGCCTTATCGTGAGCCGGGCAAACGGGCCCGCCACGAATATGTGCTTACAGAGATGGGTGGCGGACTGCGGCCTATCCTGATTGCCCTAACGCAATGGGGCGACAAATGGCTCGCCGGCGGAGAGGCGCCGATCGCCTTTACCGAGCGCGACGGCGGTCCGGTCCATGCGGGGCTTGTGGGTACGAAGGGCCAGGAGATTCCAGTGACGGACCTCAGGGTCGTCTTGAGGAAGTGACACTGACGAATTGACGCTTGCGTCTAAATCGCTGATCTCTCCTTACGCGAAGAGTGAGCCAGGCCGCCATGCCGTTTGATGAAATCCGCCGCGTCGAAAGAGCGTGTCCAAGTTGTGGGTCGCACGACCAGACGGCCCTGCCGGCCTACAGCCGCGGCGATTGGAAGACGGTGAAATGCGATGCTTGCGGGTTCGTCTATCTGAATGAAGCGCCGGTCTATGAGGAACTCTCTGAGAATCTTGCCTGGACGCAGCAATTCGCGAAGGAACAAAAGCGGCGAAAGGTGAAGCAGCCGGTCGTTGCTTGGCTCGATGAGAAGACGCGGTGGCGGCTGCACATGCTGCGCGACGATGAGTGGCGCTATATTTGCGACCATGTGTCGAGTGGGCGTGTGCTGGATGTTGGCTGCGGGGCACGCAGCCGCGTGCCAGAAGAATTTGAGCCCTATGGCATCGAGATAGAGCGGGCCGCGGCCGAGGCGTGCGCGAAGGATGTTGAGGCGCGCGGTGGGCGCGTGATCCATGCGCCCGCGCTTGAAGGTTTGCAGCAATTCGAAAGCGACTTCTTTGATGGGATGATCATGCGCTCATTCCTCGAACACGAGGCGCAGCCGAGGGACGTTCTTGCCGAGGCCTACCGGACGCTAAGACCTGGCGGCGCGCTCTATGTGAAGGTGCCGAACTTCGCGACCATTAATCGCGTGGTCCGGGGCGTTGAATGGTGCGGCTTCCGGTTCCCTGACCATTTGAACTATTTCACGGTGTCCAGCCTGACCCGCCTTGCTCATGGGGCTGGATTTCAGGTCAAGCTGAAGAACTGGGCGACGCGCCTGACCAATGACAATATGCACGTCTTCCTCGTGAAGCCGTAACGCGATTATCGAGGTCAGGCCGGCCTAAGGACCGCTAGGCCGGGGCTGCCTCGTCGACCTGGAGGGCGCCGCGTTCGATCTGGTCGCGCTCCATGGATTCAAAAAGCGCTTTGAAGTTGCCCTCGCCAAACCCTTCATCGCCCTTGCGCTGAATGAATTCAAAGAAGACCGGGCCGATCTGCGCCTGGGCAAAGATCTGCAAGAGCAGACGTGGCTTGCCACCTTCCGTCGTGCCGTCGAGTAGGATGCCGCGCATTTTGAGGTCTTCGACTGGTTCGCCGTGGCCGGGCAGGCGCTCTTCCAGCATGTCATAATAGGTCGCGGGCGGCGCTGTCATGAACGGGACTCCAAGCGATTTCAGCCGATCCCAGCAGGCGAGAAGGTCGTCGCAGATGAGAGCAATGTGCTGGATACCTTCGCCGTTAAACTCACGGAGGAATTCCTCGATCTGGCCTTTGCCGCTGTCGCCTTCCTCATTGAGCGGGATGCGGATCTTCCCATCCGGTGCGGTGAGCGCTTTTGAGGTGAGGCCTGTATATTCGCCTTTGATGTCGAAGAAGCGGATCTCGCGGAAGTTAAACAGCTTCTCATAGAACTCGGCCCAATAGGACATGCGGCCGGTGTAAACATTATGGGTGAGGTGATCGATGATATTGAAGCCTGCGCCGACGGGGGTTTTCTCAACGCCGGGGAGGAACTCAAAATCGATGTCATAGATCGAGAGTTCGCCTTCGCCGGAATCATAGCGGTCGATCAGGTAGAGGATAGACCCGCCGATGCCGCGAATGGCAGGGATGCGCAGCTCCATGGGGCCTGTAATGGTCTCTACGGGCTCGGCGCCCTGGGCAATCACGTGGTCATAGGCCTTGGCGGCGTCTTTCACACGAAAGCCCATGCCGCAGGCCGAGGGGCCGTGTTCGCGGGAGAAATACCAGGCTGCCGAGCGGGGCTCGTAATTCGTGATCAGATTGATCCCGCCTTGGCGCCAAAGCTCGACGTCTTTGGAGCGGTGGCGGGCAACTTTTGTGAATCCCATGGTCTCGAAGATCGGTTCCAGGATGCCTTTTTCCGGGGCGGAGAACTCGACGAATTCAAATCCATCCAGACCTGCAGGGTTGTCGAACAAATCCGCCATGATGGCCTCCTGATCTCGAGAAAGTTTCAAATGTAACTAGTTTGCTTTGACATCATATCCAGCTAGTCTTTTCAAGGCCGAAACAAGCGAGCGACGCGGAAATATGACTGAGACCACAAAGACCAAGCCGCTCCGGCTGGCCGATTTTCTTCCCTACCGGCTGTCTGTCCTGTCCAACACGGTCTCCAAACGGATCGCCGAGCGTTATGAGGCGGAGTTTGGCCTGTCGATCGGCCAATGGCGCGTCATGGCGATTATAGGGGAGTGTCCGGGGCTAACGGCGACGGAGATTTCCGACCGGGCGGCCATGGATAAGGTCGCGGTTAGCCGGGCCGTGACGGGGCTTGTCGAGCGCGACTTATTGGCCCGCAAAGCCACTCAGTCCGATGGCCGCCGATCGCAGCTGTCTCTCACACCAGGCGGCGAGGCGATGTACCAGCGCATCGTTCCGCTCGCCCTGTCCTACGAGGCCGAGCTGACCGCGGCGCTGAATGGCGCCGATGTTGACCAGCTAAAGGCGCTGCTCGACAGCTGCGCGGCCGTGGTCTCGCCTCGCCGCCTGGTGTGAGAGACAGCTGCGATCGGCGGCCATCGGACTGAGTGGCTTTGCGGGCCAATAA
>JBCAWP010000055.1:0-11932 GCA_038534535.1 Pseudomonadota bacterium | reverse complement strand
GCATGGGGCGGAAGTCCGGCATGTCCGCCATCAGCACAGGCAGGCCGAAGATGACCACTGACACGAGATAAATGAGGATAAAGGCGCCGCCGCCATTCTCGCCAGCCGTGAACGGGAAGCGCCAGAAATTGCCAAGCCCAACGGACGATCCGACCGCGGCCATGATAAAGCCGAACCGCGAGCCCCAAGTGTCTGTTTTACGGCCAATATCCGCCATGCCAGGTGTCCTCCCCCGCCAATTTTGTTTCGCGCGACACTAGTGAGCGCGCAACAAAGGTCAACGGAACGTCAGCAGCAGGGGTAGATAATTGCCGAGTGACCTAAGCGACCTTCGCTTCTCGGTGGATATGCACAGAGAGGATCAATCCAAAGCCGGCCATAACAGTGAACATGGCGGTCCCACCATAGGAAATGAGCGGCAACGGAATACCGACGACGGGCAAGAGCCCCGCGACCATGCCGATATTGAAGGCGACATAGAAAGCGAGGGTTGCGACAGCGCCGATGCCAGCATAGCGGCCGAACAGGCTGTGGCTGCGCACGGCAATGAGAAAACCCCAAATGATGACCGCCGCCCAGACGGTGAGCAGCCCCGCCGAGCCAAAGAAGCCGAATTCTTCGGCAAGAACCGTGAAGATGAAATCCGTGTGTTGTTCGGGAATGAAATCGAGCTGACTTTGGGTGCCTTGAGTAAAACCTTTGCCATCAAGCCCGCCGGAGCCAATGGCGATACGGGCCTGCTCACTCTGGTATCCGGCGCCTAGGGGGTCTGCGTTTGGGTTCCACAACGTCTCAACGCGGGCACGCTGATAATCCTTCAGCAGGTAAAAATAGGCAAACGGCGCCCCGACCGTCCCCGCGACGGCGCCAGCGATAATCACCCGCCAGAAAAGACCCGCGAAATATACGATGACCAGCCCACTCGCGACAATGGTCAGTGCTGTCCCAAGATCTGGTTGGCGCAAGACGAACGCCGCCGGCAGCATAATCATGATCAAAGGCGGGACGTGGACCCAGAACCCACCAAAATGGTCCTTCTGGCGATTGTGATAATACCCTGCGACGGCCAGCGTCAAAGCGAGCTTCATGACCTCAGAGGGTTGCAGGCGGAGGGGCCCGATCACGAGCCACCGCTCTGCGCCGCCACCGCTATCACCAAAGAGATCCACGCCCACCAGAAGGACAAGAGCGACACCATAGGCCGGAAGAGCGGCACGCATCCACACCCAAAGTGGCGTAAGCGCCAGCGCAATCATGAGCCCGAAAGCCAGCAGGAATCGGCTGAAATGGCGCATGGGAAGCGCGGCGTTTTCGGGATTTGTGATCGTCGACGAATAGAGCATCGCCGTGCCGACTAGGGCGAGCCCAGTGATCAGCGTGACAAGGCCCCAGGGCATGCGGGCAAACTTGTCTGTGAAGGTGGGACGTCGAAAATGGCTCGCCCGGCTCGGCCCGCTGGAAAGCGACGCATTGAAACTCATGGGGCGCCGCCCCCAAACCCGCCTGTCGCAAGGCTTGCGGTTTGCAAGCGCGTCGGCGCGCGCCCACTTTCGGTACGGATCGCGTGGGCAATGATATCTCGGGCCACCGGCGCAGCGGCGCTGCTTCCGCCTTCACCGTGCTCGACAACAACGCCGATCGCATATTTGGGATTGTCGGCTGGGGCATAGGCCACGAACAGAGCATGATCTCGGAGTTTTCGGTCGAGCGCTTCGCCTTTCAGGACACCGGAGCGACGCTCAGCCTCGGTAATCCGCCGGACCTGTGCAGTGCCCGTTTTGCCGGCAAGGCGCGGTCCGCCAAGCCCCAGATCGCCCGACGACCGGGCCGTTCCCCCATATTCCGATGTGACGCCGAACATGCCTGCTTTCATGCGCCGCATAATGTCAGCATCCAAGGGCTCGGACGCACCGGTCGGCGTCTCCGGCTTGGGGCCGTCGACAATGAGGTTCGGTACAATGATACGGCCCTCCGCAGCAATTCGGGCCGTCATGACCGCGAGTTGCAGCGGTGATGCATTCAAATAGCCTTGGCCGATCCCGACATTCAGGGTTTCGCCTTCATACCAGCGCTCATTCAGGGTCTCCCGCTTCCAGGGGTCATCCGGAACAACGCCCTCCCGTCCGCCGGTTATGCCGAGCTCCCAGCGATGTCCGAAGCCAAATTTGCGCGCCATATCAGCAATTTCAGAGATGCCGGTCAGGCGGGCAATTTCGTAAAAATAAGTGTCGCAAGAGCCCTTGATCGCCGCATGCATATCGACTGACCCGTGGCCCCCTGGCTTCCAGCAATGCCAGGTCCGGTTGCCGAAGCGGTAATGGCCGGGACAGTTCACCCGGCGCTCCGGCGCCACAGCCCCCGTCGCCAGCGCGGCGGCGGCGGTCACCATTTTGAAGGTCGACCCCGGCGGATAAAGGCCATCATAGGCTTTGTGATAGAGCGGCGAGCGGTCGTTTGCTCGCAGGAGATCATAGTCGGCCTGGCTGATGCCATTCACGAAGTCATTCGGGTCGTAGGCGGGCGTTGAGACGAAGGCGAGGATGTCTCCGCTATCAATGTCCATCACCACTGCAGCGCCGGATTCATCAGCGAAACGTTCAATCGCGAACCGCTGCAACTCTGCATCGATCGTGATGCGCACGTCTTTTCCCGGAATGGGCGCTAGATCATCGCTTGGCAGTTCTTCGATGATACGCCCAGCTGCGTTCGTTACAACGCGGCGACTGCCAGCATCGCCGCGTAACCAGCCTTCGGCTCGAAACTCGATGCCTGAGCGGCCAGTACGCATGTCCGGGTGCTTGAAAAGACGGCGAATGAACTCGCGCTCATTGACGGTTTTTCCATCCGTCAGCCGCTGGAGGTCACGTTCACTGGCGCGGGCGACATAACCAAGGACGTGGGCGAAATCCCGCCCGCGCGGATAGGATCGTGTCGAGGCCATCTCCACATCGACACCCGGCAAGCTTGCCGCGTGGATTTGCATACGGGCGAAATCTTCAAAGGTCAGCTCATTCGCGATGATGGTGGGCACGAAGCGGGGTTGACGACCAATATCGCGCAGGATCCGCGTTTGCACAGGATCGCTCAACTCAATGAGATCAGCGATGCGCGAGAGCGTTGTGCGGACATTCTCTGTCCGCTCCGGGGTCAAGGTGACGCGTCCTGCCACCCGGTGAGAGGCCAATTCTATTCCAAACCGATCGAGAATGCGGCCTCGCGGCGGCGGCGCCAGGTCAAGGCGGACCCGATTTTCCGCCGCCAAGCTGACATAGCGGTCGCTTTCCAGGACTTGCAGTTGAAACAGGCGCGCGAGCAGACCTGTCCAGATCGCACCGCCCGCGGCCGCGGCCATAAGTGTCCGCCGGGAAAATTCAAAGCCAAGATCGCGGGGACGGCTCATAGGACCCCTCCCAATTTTTCACCTGGTCGCCCACCCAGCCTGAAGAGGCCTGAGAACGGCACGAAGAGCAGGAGCGTTGTGAGATAGATGCCGAGAAGCGGTGTAATCCGCATCGCCTGGTCCGCGCGGCTGCTGGCCACAATCCAAACAATGACCATGCCGCCCGCCATGGCCAAGGCGCTCACAGCAAGAGCGTTGGCCGGTTCGTTGATAATATCGAGCGAGTCCGAAAAGGCCGCGACAATGCCATAGGTGGCAAGGTTCACGAGCAGATAGGTTCCGATCGGGGCCTGCAGAACGACGTCCTGCGCGACGCCGAATATCGCCAAAATGAACATTGGCCGAAGCGCCAAGCCGACGGTCGCCCAGCCCGCAGCGCCCCAAAGCGCCGCATAGGGCCAAATCAATTCAATACTCAAGAACCGGTTCGGCGTTAGTCCGAGCAGACCCACAAAAGAGATTATGGTCGCGCCGACCATCAACCGCGTATTGGGGCCGGTCCGCTCCCATGTTGATTTCTGTCCAGTAAACCGGCTTGCGCGACCCATCTATTGCCCCACCACAGGGGCGGCCGTTTCGGCTTCGGCCAGAGGACCCGTTTCCAGGACGGGATTTTCTTCCGGTTTTAGAATGGCGGCGGGCGGGACAAGACGGACAAAGCCTTCGCCCCCATCTTTCATCGCAAAGCGGACCCGCCAGTCATCGCCGCGGGCCACCGCCCGGCCGGCGACAATGCCGCGCGGGAAGACCCCGCCCTCGCCCGAAGTGAGGATCCGCTCACTTTCGAAAAAATTGTCCGATTCTGGACGATCGGATAAAGCGCCTAATTCTTCACGGCCGCCATGCATAATGGCGCGAACGCCGCTTGCCTCGCCAAGAACTGGCACGCGGCTATTAAAGTCCGTCACCGTGAGAATGCGGGACGAGCGCTCGCCAAGGTGGATAACGCGGCCAACGAGCCCGGCCTCATTGACAGCAATAAAGCCCTCTTCGACCCCTTGGACGCGCCCCGCATTGGCAAGCAGGGTCTCGGCGAATGGCCCATCGCTTTCGGCGACGATGCGTGCCGTGACGCCGCGCGCGGGGGGTTCACCTTGGGCGTTCAAGATGACTTCGTAGGACTCAAGACGCTCGGCCATGGAAATGGCGGCTGCGCGCCAACGCGCGAGATCGCGGACTTCGGCTTCAAGCTCGGCGACCCGTTCGGCGCGGGCGGTCTGGCCCGTGACCCGGTCAAACCAACTTGGTCCGCCACGTCCCGCAAGCTGATCACTTGTCGCGGCGCGTACGGGGTCAAAGGCCGCAGCAATTCGCGGTGCGGTCTGGAGTAGGACGAGCGCGAGGCCCAAGGCGAGGAGGATGCCGAGGCTCAATCCCCGCATCGGCCGCCGTCTCGTCCCTGACCTCGTCTGACCGGCCATGGTCTACATCTACTCCCTAAGACGTGTTGAACCGCCTACCTACATGCACTCCCTATGCCGCCTCGCTATGGCGAAAGGGTGTCAAACCTCCGGTGAGAGCACACCTCTCATCTTCGAATAGTTCTCAAGAACGTGCCCGCATCCGTTCACCACACATTTTAGCGGGTCGTCGGCAATCATTACAGGCAGTTTTGCCTGTTCACGGATGACTTGATCGAGATTGCGCAGTAGCGCGCCGCCGCCCGTTAAGACGATGCCGCGATCCACGATATCGGCAGCGAGTTCCGGCGGCATCGCTTCCAAGGCAATACGAACCGCATCGACGATCTCCGTTACCGGCTCGCGAAGTGCTTCTGAGATCATCGCCTCATTCACTTCCGCTTCCTTCGGCACGGCGTCCAAGGTGCCTCGGCCGCGAATTGATAAGGTCATGCCCGCGCCCTTTTCCGGCGCTTTGGCGGTTCCGATCTCTTTCTTGATACGCTCCGCCGACATCTCGCCGATCAGCAGGCGCTCTTCACGGCGGAGATAGTTGACGATCGCCTCGTCCATCTTGTCACCGCCAACCCGTACCGACCGCGAATAAACGATACCGCCCAGCGACAAGACTGCCACCTCGGACGTGCCGCCGCCGATATCCACAACCATGGACCCGGCCGGATCCTCAATCGGCAGACCCGCACCGATCGCCGCGGCCATGGGTTCTTCGATGAGCTGAACCTCACGTGCACCGGCCGCCAGGGCGGACTGGTGAATGGCCCGCCGCTCCACGCTGGTCGCCGAGCTTGGCACGCAGATAATGATCAGGGGTGACACGAAAGCGCGGCGATTGTGCACTTTCCTTATGAAGTGCTTGATCATCTCTTCGGCGACTTCGAAGTCAGCGATCACGCCATCACGCATGGGGCGGATCGCTTCCATGTTGACCGGCGTTTTGCCGAGCATGGATTTGGCCTGGTCACCAACGGCGTAGACCATTTTCCGCCCGCCCTGGGTCATGTAGGCGACCACGGAGGGTTCATCGAGGACAACACCGCGCCCTTTGACGTAGACGAGCGTATTTGCCGTTCCGAGGTCGATGGCCATGTCCGTCGACAGCATACCTAGCAGGCTACCAATCATGATGGTCTTTTGATCCTGTAGGGCCCGCCGCCAGAAGGCTAAACGAGCCGGTTTCACCTCTCTCTTTCAACCCCTGTCTACCGCTATGCCGTTTACATTGGCTTAATGCAAGACTGTTAACACACTGCAGCGGTACGGATCGTACTTTCAGTAATTTTTTTTATTCGAAACAGCCTATTAGCCAGTTCTCATCAAAGCCAAGAAAGTTAATATCGGTACCGTTCGTTCCATATATGACCGAGATTGTTTTGACTCTAAAATGACCTCATTATCGATAGGTTAACCGTTTTATGACCAACCTTAACCTCTCAAGTCATGGAGGCGGCAGGATGATCATCTTTGGACGGCACCGCTGGCACGGAGAAACCGGCCGGGCCTACCGGTTTAATATCACGCTGACTGACAAGGGCCTGCCGGATGATGGCGGCGTTTACATCTTCGTCAAACGAAGCTTCGTCTTCTGGTTAAAGCCGCTTTACGTTGGAAAAGCTGCGAATTTCAAAAGCCGTCTGATCGGTCACGAACGGTGGATTGAAGCCTGGCACAAGCGAGGCGCCACCGAGCGCCACGTGCTCTGTTTGGAGGATCGCGACGATCATAGCCGGATTGAGGAAGACCTGATCCGAGGACTTCGCCCACCCATGAATGATATTCACATTCCCCGGGGGCGCACAGATGCGCCGAACGACAAGCGCCTGCGGCGGTGGTGGCGTCCCCGCCATAAAGCGCTGTTTGGCCTTTTCGGTTGACGGCTGAACCTTGGGTATTGCCTAGGCCATCGGTGGAGTAGACGAATTCGTCTTCGAACCCGGCATGTCGAGTCAACGGTACGGCTATCAACCCCGCTTGGTTCTGGTCATGCAGAAAGTTCCAGCGAGTTGCGACGGATATCGGCGGCATGCGCGTCTAACTCTCTTTGCGAGGAAGGGACACGACATGACTCTGACAAACACGATGAAACTTTTTGCGCTCGCGAGCGTGACAGCATGCGCCTCTGCTGCGGCGCCTGCCAGCGCTGGGCAGTGGCAGCTCAATCCGCGCCTTTGCCCGGACCTTGTGGAAGACCGCATCGACCAGCGGGTGACGCTCTCCCGGCAAGATATTCGCGAAGACATCCGCGATGCCCGGCGCGTGAACTGCCCTGCGTCGGCCTGGGTTTATACGCCGGCACCAGGGGAACGTGTCGCGCGTGCTATCGCTTATTCCGGCCCGACATTCGTCTATGTTGGGCGCCGGGGCTACTATCAGTATCCCCCGCGGCGCGGCTTACGCCTTCGGCGCCCTAGCCCGGTCCGCGTCAATGTGATTATCCGCTAGTCGCGGCATCGAAGACGAGCGTAAAGGTGACGAGGCTGGCCGGCGTGATTTGGTCGAGCCCAGCCATCTCACGCAGCGTTTCAACGCCGGCGCCAAGGTCGTGGGCAGCGGCCACAACTGAGACAGGCGCCAAAGTATCGACCGACACGCTGTTCTCGCTCAGCCGAGTGACCACAACGTCCGTATCGACGGGCACACTTGCACCATGCAGGGAGAGATCAGCGCTCAAGGCGATGGTCCGGCGGTCACCGACGGTGAGATCTTCAAACACCGAGGGGTCAATCGAGACGGTCGCCGTCGCTTCGGGATAGGTATCCACCTCGAAGAAAGCGTCGCGCATCCGCTCGTTGCGGATATCGACGCCAGTGTTGACGCTCGCCAGGGCGACACGTAGTTCGCCCTGACCATCCGCAGCGACCCCGCCGGTGATGTCGTCGAACCGGTGGGTTTCAACGATGTCTCCCGCCTTGATCGACACGAAGCTAAGCCGGGATTGGGCAGCGTCGAGGACGTAATCGGCGGCCGGGAGGCTTGCGGGCACGGCGGGCACCTCTACGTCTGCCGGAGCAGCTGGCACGGCGGCATCCTGGCCACAAGCCGCTAGAGCGGCACTGACAATTAGAGCACCAATCCATCCGTTGCGAATTTTCATCTTGAGCAGCCTCCATACGTCGTCACAAGACGCCACTTAAGGCAGAGCCCGCCTGGCGGCAAATCAAGAGACGGTCATCAGCGCCGAGAATGAGATTTATGCTGCAAGGCGCTTTGCGCGGCGGGCTTCCAGCTTGTTCAAGGCGTGAATGTAAGCTTTGGCGCTTGCCACCAGCGTATCGGTGTCGGCCGCCTGCCCGGTTGCGATGATCCCCTCGCCTTTAAGCCGAACCGAAACCTTTGCCTGGGCATCGGTTCCGCCAGTGACAGCATGCACCTGGTAGAGGTCTAGCTTGGCGCTTGTTGGCACGATCTGGCGGATCGCGCGAAACACCGCGTCGACGGGACCATTGCCGTCGGAGGTCGCGGTATGCGCAACACCGTCGATCTCAAGAACGAGATCTGCGGTCTGTGGCTCGTCTGATCCGGCAATGACGCGCAAGCGGCCGAAGACAATCCGTTCACCACTCGCCGACAATTGATCATCGACGAGGGCTGCGATGTCCTCATCGAACACGTGTTTCTTCCGATCTGCCAAGTCCTTGAATCGCCGGAAGGCATCGTTCAATTCTTCATCGTCGAGCTGGTAGCCGAGGCTTTCCAGCTTTTCGCGAAACGCGTGGCGCCCGGAATGCTTTCCCATCACGAGTGACGTCTTTGAGACCCCCACGTCCTCAGGACGCATGATTTCGTAGGTCTCCGCATTTTTGAGCATGCCATCCTGGTGGATGCCACTTTCATGGGCGAAGGCGTTCTTGCCAACAATGGCCTTATTATATTGGACGGGGAAGCCCGTGATCCGGCTCACCATTTTGGAGGCCGAGGCCAATCGCGACGTTTCTATCTGCGTGCCAAATGGCAGGCTGTCGCGCCGCACGTTAAGCGCCATGACGACTTCCTCGAGCGCGGCATTGCCCGCCCGTTCGCCGAGCCCATTGATCGTGCACTCCACCTGCCGGGCGCCAGCCGACACACCGGCGAGCGAGTTTGCAACCGCGAGCCCAAGATCATTATGGCAGTGGGTCGACCAGATCACCTTGTCACTGTCGGGGATTGTTTCAATCAATCGCCGGATCAGCGCGCCATACTCCTCCGGGTGAGTGTAGCCGACCGTGTCTGGTATATTGATTGTCGTCGCCCCGGACGTGATGGCGGCATCAATACATTTACAAAGAAAATCGAATTCCGTCCGTGTCGCATCTTCCGGGCTCCACTCGACATCATCAACGAGGTTTCGGGCCTGGGCCACCGAACGGCCGACCGCCTCCAGAACCGCATTCGCCCCCATGCGCAGCTTATGCTTCATGTGCACCGGGCTCGTCGAAATGAATGTGTGGATACGTGGCCGTTCCGCGGCACGGACGGCCGCGCCGCAGCGATCGATGTCTCCCGGCGTGGATCGCGCGAGACCACAGATCACGGCCGTTGTCGCGCGCTGCGCGATTTGGCTCACAGCCTGAAAGTCGCCCGGTGACGCCGCTGGAAAACCAGCTTCAATAATATCGACCCCCATCTCTTCGAGCAGTGCAGCAAGGTCGAGTTTCTCGTTGAGGGTCATACTGGCGCCGGGGCTTTGCTCCCCGTCGCGCATAGTGGTGTCAAAAATTCGAATGTGCGGCGTGTCGGACATGGCGGGCCTAATGCGTGTCAGATGAATGGGATGGAAGGCGTCTTGTTCCCCTGTCCGCAGGCGGGATAAACAGATCCCGCGCGACTACGGCCAGGGGCGAATAAGGTTTGTTCGTGGAATTTTTTGCCTCATGAGGGAGATATTTTGACGCAAAGGAAGATAAGTCAACCGAGATTTGTCGTATACCCGCACTAATTTTCCTTGACCGATGTCAAGCGGCGCACCGCGAAAACAAGCGCGAGCCAAGCCATTGCGAGGGCCGCCAACGCGGCGCCTGCAAGCCACGGACGACGGTCGAGCACCGCAAAGACAGCCTGTCCCGCAAAGGCAACAAGCGCGATTTTGGGGATGATCCCAAGTGCCGAGCCCCCCCAATAGGCCAGGAAGCGCGCGCGGCTCACACCAAAAACCATGTTTACGACGATGAATGGCGCAGTCGGGATGAGGCGCACAATCGCGCTGGCGCTAAAGGCGTTTCGTCCAATGAAATCCGACAGTGCGTTCACACGGGGCCCCGCAAACCGGTGCACTGTCGCTTCACCGGCCAACCGCCCGGTCCAAAAGGTCAGCGCCAACGAAACCATGGTGGCAGCCCATGCATAGAGTGCCCCCTGGGCGGGACCGAACGCGGCGATGACCGCTGCGAACAAACCGAACTGGGGCGCGCCAAGAAAGGCACCTAGACAGAAAATCGCGGCGACGATCAGGAACGAAAGGGGCGAGGATTTCAGCGTAACCAACGCCCGCTCCAAGGCCTCGAAATCAATGAAACCGCCATTTCGCCCGGCGACGAGCAATCCAAGAATGATGGTCATCAAGACCAAGGTCACGGCGATAGCGCGAACCGCCGTTTTGTCCATGGATTGGAAGAACTGCCAAAGCTTGGTCATGTGCGCCGTTTGGCGGCGCCCGGGTCATGGGTCAAGCGCCAGGCCCCGTATCAGCGTTTCTCAAACTTGAAGAGGATACGATCGGCCTCCCCACGCGACGGGTGGCTAAAGGCTGCCGCATCCGTCGGCGCATCGGGGCTGAGGAATTGGCCACTCTCGCCGACAAGTTCGAAGCCTGCGACATCGGCGAGTGCTAGGAGATGGGACATCTCGCTATCGGGTAGCACTTCAACCCCGGTTTCAGTCGCGTTAGGGGGAGCCGAATGACTGAACGCGACGAACGTTCCGCCCGGCTTTAGAACGCGGGCAATCTCTGCAAATGCGGCGCGAGGCTCGCCTCGGCTGGTTGAGCCATCCGTCAGCCAGAGATCGTCCGGCCCAAAAAACCAAGTGACGAGGTCTACCGTATCATCGGCCAGCGGGTAATCGTCGAGCGGCGCGCGTATCATCTCCACATTGGGTAATCGGCCGTCTTCGAGACGTGCCGCCAAAGCGTTCTCAAGACCCGCGTCCAGAGCCTCCGGATTATGCATGTAAACCTGGCCACCCTCGCCGACGATGCGAGACAATAATTCCGTATAGTAGCCAGCGCGGGCGTCCACTTCGAGGATCGCCATATCGGGCTGAACACCAGCAAATGCGAGCGCTTTGGCGGGCTGCCGGGCGAAATCACGTGATCGATCTTGCACAGGCCGATTTGGGTGACTTGTAACACCAACATAATCGACGGGAGGCGGTCCAAGGCGGGCAGCCGGAAACGCGAGCGTCCCGGGATCACTCGAACAGCCCGTGAATACTGAGAGTGAGATCGCTGCCACCATGGCGGCAACCCGCGGCACGGTCATGCCTCCTCCAGCATGCGCTCACTCATCTCCCAGAGGCGTTCTGCATGATCCGCATCGCAAGCCCAGGAGCGCACATGTTCCCAGCGCTGACTGTTTTCATCCGCCAGCTGAGCGATATCGCAGTTTTCACAATAGACACCTCCAAGCCCATTGAGCTTTGGCGAGGTGGCTGCCCAAACTGCGGTCGATGCGCCTTGTTCCGGCGTTTTGAACATGGCTTTGACGGGTTCTGGGACGGTGCCGTCGGGATTCTTCCATCCAAGGGCCACCATTTCCTCATCTGGGAGGTGACGTTGGAGCGGCGTGAAGATGCCGCCCGGATGAACAGAGAACGATCTGACGCCATAGTCCTTTGCACGCCGATCGACGCCCATGGCAAATAAAGCATTCGCTGTCTTAGACGATCCGTAGGCGTCCCATTTCTCATACGTCGTCGATTTATAATGTGGGTCATCCCAATTCACGTCCGAGCGGACATGGGCGGTCGAAGATAGGCAAACCACGCGCGCTCCATTCGCCGCCTGGAGACGCTGCGCAAGATCAAGGGTCAACGTCATATGCCCCAGATGATTGACCCCGAATTGAGCTTCCCAACCCGGACCGACGCGGGTCTCTGGGCAGGCCATGATCCCAGCATTATTGATGAGGATGTGCAG
>JBCAWP010000054.1:0-11966 GCA_038534535.1 Pseudomonadota bacterium | reverse complement strand
CGCCGCGCGCGACATGTCAGGGCGTTGAACATATTCGAGATAATGGCCCTGCGACGGGCTGGGCGAACCTCGAAGATATTCCACTTCCAGCCGTCGAGATTGCGCCCGACGACGATGCCTCGATCATGTATACCTCCGGTACGACGGGCAAACCAAAGGGCGCGCTTGCCAGCCACCGGGCCATTATCTCGAATATGTTCAACGCCCTGACATGTCGCGCGCGGCGTTACTTACGGGCGGGGGAACCTATCCCTGAGCCGGATCCCGATCCGGCCAATGCGAATGCTGTTCTACTGTCAGTGCCGCTATTCCACGCGACGGGCGCCTTCGCCGTGCTCGTTCCGTCGCTCGCCACTGGCGGCAAGATTGTCACCATGTATAAATGGGATGCCGGCGAGGCCCTTGGAATTATTGAGCGTGAACGGATCAATGCGATTGGCGGCGTTCCGGCCATTGCTTGGCAGGTGCTTGAGCATCCTGATCGCGAGAAGTACGATCTCTCATCAATCAACTCGGTCGCCTATGGCGGCGCGCCCTCTGCGCCCGAACTCGTCTCGACGATTAAGTCCACGCTGAAAGAGGCCCAGCCCTCAAACGGTTGGGGCATGACGGAAACCTGTGCGACGGCCACGCAGAATTTTGGTGAGGATTATGTCAACCGGCCAACGAGCGCGGGCGCACCACCGCCGGCGGTCGAACTGAAAATCGTCGGCCCGGATGGTGAGACCCTGCCAGCAGGTGAGGTCGGTGAGCTTTGGTGCAAGGGCCCGTCGAACTGCAAGCTTTATTGGAACCGCCCGGAGGCCACAGCAACCACCTTTATCGATGGTTGGGTTGTGACAGGCGACCTCGCCAAACTCGACGAAGAGGGGTTTGTTTATCTGGTTGACCGGGCGAAAGACATGCTGATCCGGGGCGGCGAAAACATCTACTGTATTGAAGTCGAAAACGCCCTTTATGATCACCCCGCCATCATGGACGCATCGGTTGTCGGTATTCCCCATAAGGTGCTCGGTGAAGAGGTCGGTGCCGTCGTCCAGGTCAAACCTGGCAAAACGACGACGGTGGACGATTTGCGGGCCCATGTGGCAAGCCAACTCGCCGCGTTTAAAGTGCCCGTCGAGATTGTCATCCAGTCTGATCCGCTGCCGCGGAATGCGAATGGAAAAATCCTGAAGCCGGTTTTGCGGGAGCGCTTCACGCCGCGCGGATAGGCAATTGCGAGGGGGACGCCGCGATGTCTGATGAAAACGAGCGGGGGCCTGATCTCCCCACGTCTCTGGAGCAGAGAACCTCCGTCGGCGGCAGGCGGTTCTCACCGTCCGTTGGGCGGAACAAGGAGGTTGTTGCGGCGGCGTTCGAGGCGCTGATGCCGGCGGACGGCCATGTTCTGGAAATCGGGTCAGGTACAGGTGAGCATGGCATCGTTCTGATGTCGCAGCTGCCGTCTCTGCGGTGGACATTCTCCGACCCCGATGACGACGCCCGCGACAGCATTACGGCCTGGATCACCGAGACGGGACTCGATCGCGCCAATGGCCCATTCGATCTCGACGTGTCGTCGCCCAATTGGTGGCAGCCTTTTAAGGGCAAAGACGTGACGGGTCTCTTTAGCGCGAATGTTATCCACATCGCGCCCTTCGCAGTGGCCAAAGGTCTCTTTGCCGGCGCTGGGGCGGTCCTGCCGCCGGGGGGGCGCCTCTTTTTCTACGGACCGTTCGGCCGCAATGGAGAGATGGCCGACGGCAATCAACGATTTGACACCGATCTAAAACGCCGCAGCGCGAACTGGGGCGTTCGCGATCTCGACCGGGATCTTGTGCCAGTGGCACACGCCGCAGGTCTGTCGCTGGCGGACGTGCGCGAGATGCCGAAGAACAATCTCAGCGTGGTGTTCGAGCGGTCGGCAAAGGGGCCTTAAGTGGCGATCACGGGCGGACGCCGACCGATCCAGGGTTTCGCCGCTTCCAGTTCATAGGCAAGTTCAAGCAGCATCCGGTCCTCGCCCTTGCGCGCTGAGAACATGGAGCCAATGGGCAGGCCATCCTGTGACTCGCCGAGCGGGACTGACATCGAGGGCGCGCCCGCGACGTTCATCGGCGCGGTGAACGCGGCAAAGGTCAGCACATTGTCATAAGTCGTTTGGGGATCCCCGGCGGGGTCCTGACTGCCAATTGGTGGTGCTGGGCTTGCAACCGTCGGCGTGAGGAGCACGTCCATCTGAAGGGTCTCGAACATTGCGGCATATTCAGCGATGAAGCCTTGGAGGTAGGCAATCGTGGCCGGCAGTTCGTCCTGGCGCGCCTGGAAGTTCTGGGCGAGGAACAGGGTCCAGGGCTCAAGGATTTCGGGGCTTGGGGGCTGCCCGGCAAAGGCGGCGGCATCGGCCACAAACTGCGCTGCGCCGGCGGACCAATAGAGCAGGAAGCTGTCGGAGAATTTCGGTCCATCAATGGGCAGTGTGACGTCTTTGATCTCATGTCCGAGATCGGCGCAGAGCGCGGCGGTCGCTTCCAATTCGCGGCGGACTTCCGGATCGAGGGAGGTGCCCGTGGCCGGGTCCGGCGCGAAGCCGATGCGTAGGCGGCGTGATCCGGGACCCGTGACGGGCGCGCGCAAGGCGTCCGTCCGGGCTGTGGCCGCAAAGATTGCGGCGCTGTCGCGGACCGTGTTGGACACGGCCAAGTCGACAGAGATTTCAACTGGGCCGCCTTCCTGGCTTGGTCGTCCAATCGGTGCGACGCGTCCCGATGGCTTCAAGCCGAATAGTCCGCAGCACGCCGCCGGGATACGGATCGAGCCGCCGCCATCGCTCGCATGGGCAAATGGCACGACGCGCGCAGCGGCGAGCGCGGCGGCACCGCCCGACGATCCGCCAGGGATCCGGTCTGTGTTCCATGGATTGCGCGTCGGTCCGGTGACAAGAGGTTCGGTGGAGGAGATCAGCCCCATTTCGGGCGAGGTGGATTTGCCGAGGACGACGACGCCAAGGTCCCGCCAGGCTGCGGCGAGCGGCCCGTCGGATGGCGCTTGATAGGCCTTGAAGGCCCGGCTGCCGAAATAGGTGGGCAGACCCTCCCAATCGGCGAGGTCCTTGATGAATGTGGGGACACCGCCCATGGCGCCATCTGGTGCGGCTTCGGCCTGCGCGCGGGCTGCCTCGAACGCGTTTGAGGCAATCGCATTAATCTGCGGATTGACCGCTTCGGCCCGGGCGATGGCGGCATTTGTCGCGTCAATGGCCGTGAGCTCGCCTGCGGAGATAAGTTCGGCGAGCCGGACGCCGTCTGCAAATTCGTTCGCCGTCAAGCCAGAACTGTCCTGAACAGGCTTTGGGGCACAGGCGCTAAAAAACGGGCTGAAAGCCGCGAGGGCGGCTGAGCCTTTCAAGATGCGTCGGCGTGTGACCTGAGACATGGGCGAAGGTCCTCCTATGGTCGGCATTTCCAGGCGCAGTGATCGCGCGATGCCTTTTGCTTGCGTGCAGGTTAAAAGCTGCTGGTGAGAAAGCAATGTCCAGGAGGTTGAGTGTTGGCGGTGGCGGACAAGCGTGAACGGGCGGATAAATTGCTGGTCGCACGCAGCTATTTCGAGAGCCGGGCCGCGGCGCGCGCCGCCATCGAAGCGGGGCGGGTGACGGCGAATGGCGTAACGGTTGAGAAACCGTCCGCAATGATCGATGTCTCCGCCGAGATCGAAGCGGTGCCGGCGCACCCTTTTGTGTCACGGGGCGGCGTGAAGCTCGCCCACGCGCTGGCGGCGTTTGATGTGTCGGTGGATGGTGCGGTCTGTCTTGATATCGGCGCTTCGACGGGCGGGTTCACGGATGCGCTCTTGCAAGCAGGCGCGGCGCATGTGGTCGCGGTCGATGTCGGGCGGGGGCAATTGCACAACCGGGTGAGGGCAGACCCACGCGTGAAATCCTATCAAGGGTTGGACGCCCGACATCTCTCGGCGGAATATATCCACGGCGACACGCGCCTTGTGGTCGTCGATGCGAGTTTTATCTCGCTCGCGAAATTGCTCTCAAGACCCTTGTCGCTGGTGGCGGCCCGGACCCAACTCATCGCCTTGTTCAAGCCGCAATTTGAGGTAGGCCGCCGCGCCATCGGGAAGGGCGGGCTCGTGTCCGATGCCGCCGCGATCCCAAAGGCGCGCGAAGCATTTGCCGCTTGGCTCGGTGGGGAGGGCTGGGCGGTCAGAGGCTGGACGGAAAGCCCGATCACCGGCGGTGACGGAAACCGCGAGTGGCTTATCCATGCCGTCAAAGCGGGCGACGCGCCTTAACGGGCTAGTTCGTCGGGATCCAAGCGCCGCCTTCGCTATACTGGCAGACTTCGATTGGCGTGCGCTCGCGTGAGCCGTCCGGCAATTCTGTAGTTTGGAAGACCGTTTCGCAGATGGGCTGGAACACGCCTTGCGGTAGATTGGAAAACTCAGACGGTCCGCCATTCAGTCCACCTGACTGGGGCGCCGGCGGCTGGGAGGCAACCGGCGTCCGCGCGATGGGGCGTCCGCCGAAAGGATCACCATACTTGACGGCATTGAGATCAATTGGGCCGTCTTGGACGACGTGGGAGAATTGTCCGGTCCGGTGCACAGACGATCCGGCAAACGGGTCACCAAAACGCTGGGACGGTGTCGCGATCACGGTTGGGCAGCCGCGGGAATTGTTTGCGGCAATCTCGCTGCCGATCAGTCCGCCCGCGAGAGCACCAAGAACAATCCCGAGTTCTTGATTGCCGCGACGCGTGACAAAGCGCCCTCGCCGTCCGCGAAAACCGCGATGCCCATAAAATCCACGACGGCCGATAAAGACATCGCGCCGAGTGTTATTGGCAATGACCCCACCGGCGGCGCCGCCAACAAGGGCGCCGACCACAGCGCCGGCCGCCCGATTATCATTTCCGCAGTTAAAGGCCTGCGCAGATGCAGACGGGGAGAAGGAAAGCGCTGCGATAGCTGCAGCGATGAAAAGTGAGCGCATAATTGCCTCTTCTATGTCGATCGGATCGATCAGCAGTCTGGCAGGGAGTATTGTGTTTCCTGTCTGAACAGAAGCTGAAGGTCATGGATTGCTTCTGTTGACCCGGTTAAGGGGCAGGGATGCCCCAAGCCTATCGTCCTCCACCGCCCCAGCCGATCCCGGTTCTATATGAGGATGAGGACCTCTTAATCGTCAATAAGCCGGCAGGGCTCTTAAGTGTGCCGGGGCGAGGGCCTGAAAAGGCCGACTGCCTTCAATCCAGGATCGGTGCGCAGTGCGGCGATGTTTGGGTGGTGCATCGGCTCGATATGGAAACGTCTGGCCTCATGGTGTTTGCCCGCTCGCCCACGCTCCAGCGGGCGATGTCCGCTCTGTTTGAGGGCCGACAGATACAAAAGGTTTACGGGGCAGTCGTCGCAGGTGTCTTGGCCCACATGTCTGGAACGATCTCGTTGCCGCTACGGGCGGACTGGCCCCGTCGGCCCCTCCAAAGGGTCGATACGGTTACGGGGAAAGCCTCGATCACTCGGTGGGCGCGCGTGTCGATCGGTGATGATACGACACGCCTGGCGCTCTATCCTGTGACCGGGCGAACCCATCAGCTTCGCGTCCATCTGGAGGCCCTCGGCCATCCCATTCTTGGCGACAGTCTCTATGGCGATAGCGCCAGTCGCGCCGCCGCTGATCGATTGCTTTTGCATGCCATGCGTCTCGACTTTGTGCATCCGATCTCGCAGGTGCCCGTCACGGTACAAAGTGACCCACCTTTCTGACTGGACGGCGCCCAGTGAAAGACCCATTTTAGCGATATGGGACTAGCCAGAGATGCCGAAAAACTCTTGGGCCGCACGCGGTATGCGGCGGCACAGAGCCTTCGTTCCGCTTGGTATGGGGCGCAATATGTCGCCGCGCGCCGCATGGCGGGTGGATTTGATCGACCGGGCGAGCCACCCTTCCGCCCGCAAAGTGGTCCTCTGGATCGTGAGACGCTGAGGACGGCATTTTTCGATCTATTCCGCCAAGATATGATGAATGTCGAAGAGGGGCTTTACCCCGCGCCAAAAGATGTTCGCCTGGCAGACCTGTCCGGAGCGCTCTCGTCGGCGCGTGCTTTTTTGAGGGATGTGCCGGATGTTGACCGGCGTCGAACCGACCGGGATGGAACCGAAGTTCGCCAGAGCGATGCCGGGTCTGACAATCGTTTTCCGGCCTATTACCGGCAGAACTTTCACTATCAGAGCGAAGGCTGGCTGTCCGATGATAGCGCTCGGCTCTATGACACGCAGGTCGAAACCTTGTTTACGGGGACAGCCGATGCGATGCGGCGCGGGGCACTTGCCGAGATTGCCCGCGAGCTCAAAGGACAAGACCAGCGCGACGTGGCCTTCCTTGATCTGGCGTGCGGAACGGGACGTTTCCTTGGTCAGGTGATGCGAACATTTCCGCGGCTCGGCGCGCAGGGATTAGAACTGTCGCCGAATTATGCGGCGGCGGCCCGAACCTCAGTCGAGAAATGGCCCCACGTACAAATTGTCGAAGGTATGGCCGAGCGCCAGCCCTTTGACGACCAAACGTTTGACTTGGTTGTGTCGATTTATCTCTTTCACGAGCTTCCACCGCGCGTGCGCCCGCTCGTGTTCCAAGAGATTTCAAGGGTTCTAAAACCGGGCGGCACGTTTGTCTTCGCCGATAGTCTCCAATTCGGAGATCGGCCCGGTCTCGACTCTATACTTGAATACTTCCCAGAGGGATTCCACGAGCCCTATTATAAGGGCTATCTCAAAGCCGACCTCGGCGCACTTTTGCAAGAGGCCGGCTTCGAGTTGCAAAGAACGAATCTTGCTTTTCTGACCAAAGTACAGGTCTGGAAAAAACTCTAGACTTCGAACTCATCCCGGTGCCGACCGGCTGCTTCGTGCTCACGCAACCAAATGGGTGTGAGCCCGCGCCCAGTCCAGCTATTGCCAGTGTCTGGATCGCGATACTTCGCGGCAACTTTCTGACCCTTCTTGGGTCCGCGTTTGCCGGTTGGTTTTGTCGCCGCTTTTTTCGGAACCGGTCTTGGACTGACTGCTACACGACCCGTTGGCTTCGTCTCAATAACGCCCTGCAAACGGGATATCCGCGATTGCAATTCCTGGACTTCTTCAGACGCAAGCTTCTCAACGCGTAGGTCAATCTCATCTTTCAGATCGAGCATCTCATCGAGGCTCATCTCTTCGAGAATGGTTGAATGATTAGCCATAATTGGTCTCTTATTACGTGTTTACTTGGTAGAAATAATCGCTTTCGGCGAATCAAACCCACAGCGATCATTTTGTTATATGCCTGATATAAAAATATAACTCAATGATATTCGATCAGTATAACGTGACCGTCATACACTGTTTTGTGCGCGATGGCGCAAGAAAGCGTCAGCGAGGACGCAGGCGACCATCGCTTCAACCACGGGAACGGCGCGTAGACCGACGCACGGATCGTGCCGGCCTTTGGTCGAAATCACAGTGTTGTCGCCAGCCTTATTTACCGTTTTGACCGGCGTCAGTATTGACGATGTTGGCTTGATGGCAAGGCGCGCGATGACTGCTTGGCCCGTCGATATACCACCTAAAACGCCGCCATTATTATTAGAGGAAAATATTAAGTCTTCTCCATCTCGTTGAATTTCATCCGCACTAGCCTCGCCGCTTTGTTCAACGGAGGCAAAACCTGACCCAATTTCGACCCCCTTTGCGGCATTAATCGACATTAAAGCTGCTGCAATTTCGGCATCGAGTTTCCCGTAGACAGGGGCGCCCCAACCGGCGGGGAGGCCTTCGGCTTCCACTTCAACCCGTGCGCCGACGGACGATCCAGATTTTCGTATTTGATCAAGATAGTCTTCCCAAACGGGAATAATGTCCGGATCGGTCGCAAAGAACGGGTTCGAATTCTGGATCGACCAATCCTTTTCTGGCCCGGCTTTTGATGTGCCAATTTGCGTGATGCGCGCGCGTATGGAGATTTTGTCTCCAAGGATTTTTTTTGCGATTGCGCCAGCGGCAACACGCATGGCCGTTTCCCGGGCAGATGACCGGCCACCGCCCCGGTAATCGCGGACACCATACTTGGCGTCATAGGTATAGTCGGCATGGCCTGGGCGATAAGTATCCCGGATGTCTGAATAATCGCGCGAGCGCTGATCGATATTTTCTATCATAAGGCTAATTGGTGTCCCGGTGGTAACGGGGCCGCCGGTCCGGTCGTCCTCAAAGACGCCGGAGAGAATTTTCACCTTATCTGGCTCCCGGCGCTGAGTCACAAATTTTGACGTGCCGGGGCGCCGCCGGTTGAGGTCGGCTTGGATGTCTTCCTCCGTTAGCGGAACACCTGGTGGGCAGCCATCGACGACACAACCAATAGCTGGCCCATGGCTTTCGCCCCATGTGGTCACGCGAAAGAGGTGGCCGAATGTATTGTGTGACATTTCATCGCTCCTCGGCGCTTTCTGATGATCGCCGACTAAGTCCGGCTCGCGCTCTTGTTCTTCGCGCGCCCCTTTAACAAATTGTCTTCAAGAGTCTATTCGCTAACGCCTGAGAGGTCTCCATGACGCGTTCTCCGATTATTCCGCCGACGCCGCAAGCGACAGATTATGAGGTAGAGGGCGCTGCACCGCCAATCGCCGAGACAGCTGACCCCATCGAGCTCTTCCAGGCCTGGCTCGCCGAAGCGCGAATATCTGAGTTGAACGATTCTAATGCCATGGCCCTTGCCACCGTCGACGAACAGGGCATGCCGGACGTTCGCATGGTCTTGCTGAAGGATATTCGAGACGGCGCGCTGACATTCTTCACCCATGAGACAAGCGCGAAGGGGCAACAATTGGCGGCTGTCCAAAAAGCGGCCGTATGTTTTCACTGGAAGTCGATGCGCCGCCAAATCCGAGTGCGCGGCTCGGTCTCGCGTCTGCCCGATGCGGAGGCTGACGCCTACTTTCACTCACGAGCCCGGCTGAGCCAGCTTGGCGCGGTCGCGAGCGATCAGTCCCAGCCGCTGGCATCTCGTGATGAACTCGTGGCGCGTTTGAAGGAGGCGGAAGCGGCTTACCCTGAGGAAACGCAGGTTGACCGTCCGGCACATTGGGGCGGCTATCTCATAACGCCGGCGTCGATCGAGTTTTGGCAGGATCAGCCCTATCGCCTGCATGACCGTGTCCGGTTTGAGCGCGCGGGCGGCGAGTGGACGACGACGCGCCTTTATCCATAGTTTAGAAGGCCGAGCCGTGTCGTTCCGGACGCGGGTAGGCGATAGGCCACAGGATGGGCGATGACAAATATTGAGAAACTGACTGGCCAATTGGCGATCGTGACCGGCGCGGCCGATGGCATTGGCCGGATGCTGGCCGAGGGTTTTGCCGGCCTCGGCATGCAGGTCGGTGTGCTCGATATTCGCGGTGACGCGGCCGAAGCGACGGCCAAAGAAATCGGGAAGGGGGCTTTTGCGCTTCAGGCTGATGTGAGCGACCGGGACAGCCTATTCCAAGCGGCGGGTGACGTGGCCGAGCGCGGCGCTCCTGTCTCTGTGCTCTGGGTCAATGCAGGCGCCGGGGTCGGTGCATCTTTTTTAGGGGGCAAGCCGAATACGATTGAATGGGCTTATAGCGTGAACGTCCTTGGTATGGTGTGGACCGCCCAGGCCTTCACGCCGCTGATGGAGACGGCGGCGGCGGACACGCGCCATATCGGGTTTACGGCGTCGACGGCGTCGCTGCGCGACCCGGGAACGCCGCTCACGCTTTATGGCGCAACGAAGCAGGCCGCCTTTGGCGTTGCAGAGGCTATTCGAAACGAAGTGGCCGAGCAGGGGATCCCATCGACAATCCTTTGTCCTGGCCTACTGAATACGAATATCTGGGATGGGGCCAGGGCGCGGCCAGATCGGTTTGGCGGCCCGCGCCAGATGGATCCGGCCATTGCAGCGCGCTGGCGCGAAGCCAAGTCGCCGCAACTGATGTGGCCACATATTACCCGTGTAATGTCCGCAGGCGGCGGTTATCTCGTTTGCAATACAGAACCAGAGATGCGAGGCCGGTTTAACGATCGGGCCGAGATGATATCGGCGGCCTTTGTCGATATATGAGAGGAGGTCCGCCATGAAACGCGGCTTGCAGATTGCTCTTGGTATCTTGTCGCTGATCCCGCTCTTTTTTGCGGTCATCGGCATTGCGATGGGGGCCGGCTATTTTATTCCGGAAGGCGCGCCTGCGCCCCTCGATAACCAGTTGAGATATCTTTCGGCAGTCTATCTGATTGTGACTCTCATGATCTGGTGGGTGATCCCGAATGTCGAACGCCACGCCGTGCCGGTGCGGATTGTCGCGAGCGTCATTTGCCTTGGCGGATTTGCTCGGCTCCTGTCCCACCTCACAGTAGGCCCCGGCGAACCCACCCAGTTTGCGGGTATGATCATTGAGATCGCGGCCATAGGCTTCATCCCGTGGCAGGCCGCTGTGGCGAAGGCACACGAGACGGTTTAGGGCGCGCAGGCGTTGAGTGCGCGGTCATCTTCGGTGAGAAAATCGGCGACCCGGCGGGCCTCGTCTGTCGCCAGCAGGGTGAGGCCATCGGCGACGAGCTGACGATACTCCTCACCATTGCCATCAGCCCAATAGGTATCATCGAGGCGTTCGCCGCGCCGACCGAGCGTCCCAAAGCCGGCTTCAACACCCTCATTGCGAACGCGATCCCAGGCTGCCGCATCAGGCGCACGGGTCCCAGTCCAGGCAATCAAACGACGGCGATCGATGCCGAGGTCCTCTAGCGCCGCAATATCGCGTCCGCCGCGAGCACTCGCGGTCAACATTGCGTCCGGCAAGAGGTTTTGAACGAGAGCGGCGTCGTCTTCGGTATAGGTGATCAGGATCACCTGGTTCGTCGCGCCCGCGGTTTCCACCGCGCGGATCAGGCTCCGCCAGCCGGTTGTCTCTTTCTTGTCGAGTTCAAGGATAGCCCCCGTCTCGACGGCCCAGTCGAGGGCATCGGTCAAGCGGAGGGGGCGAAAGGGCGTAACAGCGCCGTCGATGTCTTTCAGGGACAAGTCCGAAATGTCGGCCCAGTCTGTGTCAGCAACGGCGCCATCACCCGTCGTCGTGCGGCCGAGCGACCGGTCATGGTGGAGGAACATGACCCCGTCTCGGCTGGTGACCACATCAACCTCGAAGATACGGATGCCGGCCGCGAAATTGGCTTGCATGGTTTCCAACGCGTTTTCAGGCAGGCCTGCGCCAGGGCCTGCGCGGTGGGCGGCGATTAAGATGCCATTGCTTTCGCGGACACAGTCGAAGAAGTCGACCGGATCGCTCAGTCTCAGGGCTGGGGGTCCCTCCGTTGTCTCGGTACTCGCCGGCGCTGAATCCGGCGCGCCGCCGCAGGCTGACATGATGATAAATCCCAATGCTGCCCACACAGTCCGCATCGTCTGACCCCTCTTGCGCATTGCGCCCAGTGTTAGCCCGAATTAGGGTCGCAGCAAAGAAAGTATCAAACGAGAGCGACCAGAAAGTGGTCTGCCATCCGGGAGAGGAAGATATGCACGGAATTATGCAGGATTGGCCGCTGACAACGGACAAGATTCTGGAACATGCGCGGCTTCAGAACGGCACGCGGGAAGTTGTGACCCGCCGGGTCGGCGGCAAGATTGTTCGCACCACCTATGGGGACATCTACAACCGCGCCAAGCAGGTCTCCAACGCTCTGAAGGCTGGCGGCATCGGGCTGGGTGACCGTGTGGCGACCCTTGGCTGGAACTCGGCGCGCCATATGGAGAGCTGGTACGGCACCATGGGCATCGGCGCTATTCTGCACACGGTCAATCCGCGTCTCCACCCCGACCAGATCGCTTGGATCTTAAACCACGCTGAAGACAAGGTGCTGATCCTCGATTCCACCTTCCTGCCGATCATTGAGGCGGTCAAAACCAAGCTTGAAACGGTAAAGCA
>JBCAWP010000053.1:0-12098 GCA_038534535.1 Pseudomonadota bacterium | reverse complement strand
AATCAATCTCGGTAACCCTGTTGAGATCACGATTGAGGACTTGGCCAAAACCGTTATCGAGATGACCGGGTCTCGATCAGAGCTCATCAATAAACCTCTTCCCTCGGATGACCCCCGTCAGCGTCAGCCCGACATCACACGAGCAAAAGAAACACTCGGCTGGCAGCCAAAAATGGATTGGAAAGAAGGTTTGAAAGAGACGATCGAGTACTTTGATACGCTTATCCGCGAGCGTAGCGCCTAGGTTTGGCGGGCCAGCGGATGATCAAACACGACCGAACGTCTGGTGGCAAAAAGATTGAAGTCCTTAAGGACCGCTATCAGTCCCGGTTTATGTCGCCGAGAACGTCAGCTCATCGGATCGTCCGCAAAAGATTTGTTCCGTTCAATTATTTGTCGGCGCGGTATGATGGTTTCACGGTCACCGAACCAAGTTTTGGATCGGACTTAACGCACGCCCATAATCGTATTCCACTCGGGACCGGCCGTTTAATCGTCTCGTTTGAGTCCCATTTGCCGCGGCAGTTTGGTCTCGCCCCGGACGGCGCGCTTGTCGAGTTGATGATGAAACGGCTGCGCTCTCGCACATGTCGGCGCATCATCGGCATGTCTCACTTCGCAAAGCGATTATTCCTGGATCAGCATCAAGATCTTGATCCAGAGATGTTTGAGATCCTGTCCTCGAAACTCATGGTCCGTCATCCGAATGTCGATGTTCGCGATACACCAGACCCCTATGACCTGGACAGTGACGACGGGCCGCTCAGACTTGTGTTTGTCGGTGGCCATTTCGCGCGCAAAGGCGGCTGTGTGGCGGTCAGGGTGGCAGAGTTAGCCCGCGAGAGAGGCTTGCCGGTCCATGTGACGATCATTTCATCTATGGTGATGGGGGAAGCCGTGTGGACGGACCCCATAGATCCAGATGTGCTCGCGCCCTATGCGACAGGACTTGACGCGCCAAATGTGACCCACCTTGAGGGGCAGCCAAACCAAGTGGTGCGCCAGATCATGGGGCAGTCGCACTTCAGCCTTCTGCCAACCTTTGCAGATACCTTCGGGTTCTCGGCGATTGAAAGCATGGCAGAATATACGCCGGTGATCGCCACAAAGACCGGAGCGCTCCCAGAATTCATCACCGATACGGCAAATGGAATCATGCTCGATATAGAGACGACGGACGCTGGTGAGTGGGCCGGGCTCAATTTCAGTGCGCGCGGGACGAAGGCCTATGCCGACCGATTTGTCTCGACCATCGATGATCTTGCCGAGCAAACCCTGAGGCGGATCGAGCCCTATCTCGATAATCGCCAGGCGCTAGTGCCCTTGCGCGCTGCGGCCCGCCAAACCGCGGAGACGATGTTTGACGCGCGTCAGGCCTCCGCAAACTGGGATACGATATATGATCGGGTGATCGCTGAAGATATGTCCCAGCAAGCCCAGCTTGATCCATTGATTGATGTCTCCTCGCCGGATGGATGGCCGGGGCCCGCGTCTCACAAGACATAAGGCTACAGTGCTCGCTGAACCGGCACGCCGCCTCCCGCATCTGCCCCCTTCACAAGTCGCTCCGCTTCCCTTAGGAGGCCAAAAAGGGAGCGTCCCAAATGAAAATCCGACAAGCGATCACCTTTGACGACGTGCTTTTGGAGCCCGGCGCCAGTGAGGTTGTGCCGGCCGACGTAAATGTCTCGACCCGGCTCACCTCGACCATCGGTCTCAATATTCCTCTGATTTCGGCTGCGATGGACACGGTCACCGAGGCGCGCCTGGCGATTGCCATGGCACAGGCTGGCGGGATGGGTGTCATTCACCGGAACTTGTCAGTCGAAGAGCAAGCCGGTGAAGTGGCCCAGGTGAAGAAGTTTGAGTCCGGGGTCGTAATGAACCCCTACACGATTTCCCCGAAGGCGACCCTGGCCGACCTGCAGGAATTGAAACAGCGCCACGGGTTTTCGGGCATTCCGGTCGTCGAGCCCGACGGCCAGCTCGTCGGGATTGTGACCAATCGCGATGTCCGCTTTGCCGATAATGATCGTCAGCTGGTCGAAGACTTGATGACCAAGGACCTGGTCACAATCCGTGAGAATACGAGTGATGAGGAAGCCCGCCAGCTTCTGCACCAGCACCGGATCGAACGGCTCATCATCGTCGATGAGAAAGGGCGCTGTATTGGCCTGCTCACCGTCAAGGATATGGACAAGGCCAAGCTCAACCCCAATGCGGCCAAGGATGAACGCGGGCGCCTTCGGGTCGCCGCCGCGTCCACCGTGGGCGATTTGGGGTTTGAACGGACCGCCGCGCTGATTGAGGCTGGGGTAGATGCGGTCGTCATCGATACGGCGCACGGCCATTCGAAGGCTGTGTTGGATGCCGTCACCCGGGCCAAGACCCTCTCGAACTCGGTCCAGATCATTGCCGGCAATGTTGCCACGGGCGACGCCACAAAAGCGCTGATCGATAGCGGCGCCGATGCCGTGAAAGTTGGGATCGGGCCCGGTTCAATCTGTACGACGCGCATTGTCGCGGGTGTTGGCGTCCCCCAGCTTACGGCGATTGAGGATTGCGCCAAAGCTGCCCAGAAAACGAACACCCCAATCATTGCCGATGGCGGGATCAAATTCTCCGGTGATTTTGCAAAGGCGCTGGCCGCCGGCGCGTCAACGGCCATGATGGGATCGATCTTTGCCGGCTCCGAAGAAGCCCCAGGCGAGGTCTTCCTTTACCAGGGCCGGTCCTACAAATCCTATCGCGGGATGGGCTCGCTCGGGGCCATGGGCGCCGGGTCTGCCGACCGTTACTTTCAGAAGAATGTTGCCAGCGAGAAACTCGTCCCGGAAGGCATTGAAGGCCAGGTTCCATTTAAAGGGCCGGTCGGGCCGATTATCCACCAAATGGTGGGCGGGCTACGGGCTGCCATGGGCTATGTCGGCGCGAAGGATATGGACGAACTCCACGCCAAGGCTCGCTTCCTCCAGATCACGAATGCGGGCTTGCGCGAAAGCCATGTCCACGACGTGACGATGACCCGCGAGACGCCGAATTATTCGATCCCAAGGGGTTAGCGTTTCGGGTCACGCCACATGGGCTCCATGATCGGTCCATTGTCGCCGACGGAGAACGTGCCGCGGCTTTCGAACCCAAATGACCGGTAGAACCCTGTGTTGACGGGGTTTGAATTCTCTAAATAGACCGGCAAACCATCCCGGTCGCAGGCGGCGAGGATGGGCGAGAGCAGGGCTTTCCCGAGACCTCTCCCGCGCGCCGTTTGACGCGTGCCGATCGTGAAAAGGTACATATGGCGCTCTTTTGGATGGTGTTTTTCCATCCGGTTGCCGGCCTCAAGCGCCCGCGGCAACGCGCCGAGATTGGTCTGCCGTAAGAGGTGCCAGACAAGCGAGAGCTGCGTGCGCGTCGACATATCCCCAGCCTCACCGGGCGGCAGCCACATCGTCGCGCCGCCGTCGCCGGCCAGATAGCAAAGCCCTCTTTGGGCATAAATGTCTCTCGCCATGATCTGAAAGATCGACCGGATCGAGGCAGGCTTACCCATTACCCATTGGCTGACCGGGTCTTCAGCAAAGGCCTCGCCGGTAATCTCCGCCACCAAGGGCCAGTCGTCCGGCGCGGCGCAGCGAATGGGGGATTGATCGACATCGATCTCCATTCTCGTATTTCGTCAAAATCATCGCCCTGACGCAATAGCCCGTCTCGGCCAATCAGAGATTTTTTGCGAGCCGTCGCCAGCCGTCCTGGTCAATGGTCTCAGGTCGGGCTTCCGGCGTAATCTCGGCTTTTTCGAGCCAGTCGCCGAGATCAATATCCCGGTCCTTGGCGATAGACTTCAAACTCGCGCGCAGCATCTTGCGTCGTTGCCCAAAGGCCGCCGCCGTTAGCCGTTCCAGCGTTCCGAGATCGTCAAAACGATCTTCAGGTGGCAAGGGCTCGAACACGGCGACCGCACTGTCGACCTTCGGTGGGGGGCGAAAAGCGCCGGGCGGTAGCGTGAAAGCGATGTCTGGGCGTGTCACGGCCTGCGCGAGGACAGCCAGTCGCCCATAGGCCGGGCTGCCGGGGGCTGCGCAGATCCGCTCGGCAACCTCTTTCTGGAACATCAATGCCATTTCACCGCGCCAATCGCCTGCCTTCAGCCAGGTCACGAGCAGCGGCGTTCCCACATTATAGGGCAGGTTGGCCACGACCATGGCAGGGACGTCGCCGCCGGCCGCCGCAATCTCCTCGGTCCAATTGGCCTTGCGTGCATCCGTGCGGATCACATGGAGCCGGCCCTGTTCAGCCTCTGGCCAATCGCGGAGGGCCTTGGCAAATCGCTCATCCGCCTCAACTGCGATGACTTTTGCCGCGCCCTGATCGAGCAGCGCGCGCGTCAGGCCGCCGGGCCCAGGGCCCACCTCAATGACGGTCCGTCCCGAAACGGACCCTGCGGCGAGGGCTGCGCGCTTTAGAATGTCTGGGTCGAAGAGAAAGTGTTGGCCGAGGGCTTTACGCGCGGAGGCGACGGTGAGCGGCGGCGGTTTTGGATCAGCCATCGCGGCGCCGTCTGGCATTTCTGGCGGCCAGCTCGATAGCGGCGATCAAACTGTCCGGCCGGCAGTTTCGCGAGGCCGCAGCATCATAGGCCGTGCCATGGTCGGGACTTGTACGGATAATCGGTAGGCCGAGCGTCACATTAACCCCGCCCCAGAAATCGAGCGTTTTGACAGGGATCAATCCTTGGTCATGGGTCATGGCAATGACGGCATCATAGTCGCCGGCGAGGGCTTCAGCGAAGACGGTATCGCCCGGCCGGGCGTCCTGAATGTCGAGGCCTTCGCCTCTCAGGCGCGCCGCTGCCGGGTTGATGATCTTGATCTCCTCATCGCCAATCGTGCCGCACTCTCCGGCATGGGGATTAAGACCGGAAAAGACGAGGCGCGGGGTTTCAAGCCCGAAATCGCGTTTTAGAGCGGTCGCCGTTGTGCGGCCGATACTTGCAAGATGATCCGTATTTAGCGTGTTCGGAACCTCTCGAAGGGGAACATGGATGGTCGCAAGCGCGACTTTCAAGCCGCCGCCGACCAGCATCATGACAGGGGGCGAAACGCCCGGTTCCGCGCTTCTGCATAAGTCTGCGAGAAACTCTGTATGCCCCGGATGTTCGAAACCGGCCGCGTAAAGCTCTGCCTTATTGATGGGGTTGGTGACCAGCGCTGCGGCGTGGCCAGACTGGACAAGTTCAACACCTCTCCGAATCGAAGCCAGTGTTGCGGGCGCATGGGCCGTGTTCGGACGGCCTGGCGTAACCGGCGGCAGACTTGCCTCCGTGTCGCTAATATCAAAAACGGGAAGCGCACGTGGAAAGACATCGCCAACCTCGCCCCACCCTTGCACACGCTGAATGTGATGGTCTTCGGTGATGGACCTCACAAGGTCAAATGGCGCCACCAGCCCGAAAGAAAGCGTGCCATTATCCTTCAGTCTATCCCACGCTTTGAGGCTGATCTGGGGCCCGCAGCCGGCAGGATCGCCGAGGGTCAGCGCAAGAGGAAGAGAGGCCGGGTTGGTCATCCCCGCGGATGTCGCGGTTCATAGCCTGTTTGGCAAGGGGCGGTGTTATCGCAGCAGAATTGTGGCTTCGCGCCGTGCGTCTCTGAGCTCCCTGTCCGAGATCATACCGAGTTCACGGCCAAATAGCTGATTTTCGATTTGATCGCGGGACGGCAGATTCTCGATGCCTTCTTCGCGTTCGCACAAGACGATCGCTGACCAGCCGTCGCGGATTTCGAAAGGATCACTGGCGTCGCCCGGCCCCATCTGGCCGATCATGCCCTGTGTGGTGGCAGAAAGATCTGCGAGATTGGATTCGCCAAGAGACACGGAAATCAGGCCGTCGCTGCGTTCGGCTATGCGCTCCATGGAGTCGCATCCATCTAGCCGATCAATTCCGGCTTCCAGCGTCTCTATGCGTCCGTTGGTGGCAACGAATTGATTGAGTTCAACGGTCGAGGTTTGTTCCGACGGCTCGCGCTTTCCGCGCAGTGCCAGGATATAAATTCCGTCTTCGGTGGTGATGGGCTCCAGAATCCCCGGGCCTTCGGCTGCGCGCACGGCATCGGCCAGTTGTGCGTCGAGATCTTCAAGGGAGACCCACCCCATCTCGCCGCCTGTCGATGCAGTCGGCGCGGAGGAGAAGCGCTCGGCTGCCACACGGAAAGGAGCCCCCTCGCGGAGCTGTTGAACAATAGAGCTTGAGGCGGCTTCTGCCTGGAGGCGAGATTCAGCGTCCGGGGCGAACAGAAAAATCTCTGCAAGCTGGTAGACCGTCTCCTGGTAACTCTGTTTCAGTCTCTCAATCCGGTCCTCAATCTGATTGCCCGAAATCCGGATGCGCGATCCATAAAGGCCCTGCATGATGCGTCGCCAGCCAATATCGGCGCGGATTTGGTCTTCGAGGGTCAGGGGGCTAATCCCGGCGGCCACAAATTGCTCATAGAGCGTCCGCCGGTCGACGCCAGCTTGTTGCGCGATATCCTCCACGGATCGTGCGATGTCCTCGTCGCTGATTTCCAGCTCGCGTTCCTTGGCGGCCTGCAATTGCAGACGCTCCTCAATAAGCTGTTCTCGGGCTGTGCCGGCCAATTGCTGGAGAACTTCCTGGGTGGGTTCAGCGCCAAGGGTCATCATCAGCATGCGCGCGCGCTGGCGAACGTCAAAGTACGAGATCGGTTCGTCATTCACGACGACGGCAATGCCTTCAAGTGTCAGCGTGTCCGATTCGCCGGCCGTCTGACCGTAGCAAAAGCCGGCGGTCGCAAGAGCCAATCCGCTAAGAACTGCAACGCGAAAGCTCAACTCTATCTCCATCACTCTCACACACTGCACAGCAGTCTGCGCTGAAATTGCCACCGAAATTTGGCAAATAGATCGCGCCAACGCAATTCACGACGTCAGTCCCCCTGCAACACCCCCACCGGTTGAAAACTTGTCGCCACTCCGGTCAATTCCCGAATTGGCCGAGAGATTTGAGTGAAAAGCGAAAGAAGAAGGCATCATTCGGGCCAAGCGTCCGGTCGAAAACCTCGGACCGTTGGTAAATTAACTCGAACCGCGAGCAGTTGTCTTCGTATGTGATGCCGATATTGCGCCGGATATCGTTTTCTAAGGTCAGATCCCGAAGTTGCCCATAGCTGATGGAGTAGTTCCGGGTCAGACGAAAACGTCCCCTGAAGTCGACACCTTCATCTGTTTCATCGATCAAAGGACGAACATCCTCATCGACGCGGAAATATCGTGCGGAGCCTGATAAGCGCCAGATTTGCGTCGCGGCTTGTGCGTCGACCCGGTTCACCTGGAACGTATCTTCATCCAGGCGCGCACGCACATTGAGTCTTAGGCGACGCCCAAAATCCGCCGACAGGCCCCCGACCCAATCAGACGAGGTCCCATCCAGATTTGTTGCGACGTCAAAGTTTGGGTCAGCACGCGTGCGCCAGCGTCGGCCAGCAATGGCGCTGATGGATTGACCGGACTTTAAGCGGGCCGTGCCTGTGACACCAACGGAAAGACGACCGTCCCCTTCGTAAAGATCAAAATTATTGAAACCGTTCGATGAAAAAAGACTCGATTCATCGAACTCGGCGAGCTGACTGTCCTCAATGGGGATCGCATCGTCATTGACGTTCGATAGTCCCCAGGCACCCAGTACCGTCGGTTCCACAATCAGGTCGACAGCTTTTCCGGGACGCACAAGCGGCCAAGACAGTTTCGCGCCCACCGATCCCACAACGCGGGTGACATCCGGTTCACCCGAAGACGCTTCATCCAGATCGTAGAAATCCCCCCGGACGTCGGCAAAAGGTTCTAGGACGAACCCGCCGCGCAGTACTTCCGTCGTTGACCAGGTTGCGCCGATAGATACGCGCCGACTGTCCGGATTGATCGTGGCGTCGATCCCTTGACCCGAATCGCGTGTGAGCGCGGCCGTCGACGCCTCCAGCGTTGCGCGTCCGTATTTTCCAAAGTCGAAGAGTTTTTCGACATTGATGAGCGGCGTTACGAGCGGGGCCTCTGCCACGAACGCCGATTCCGCAGTGAGGTCCTGGAAGAACAAGACTGACGCATCGGAGTAGAAGGTCTCGGTTTGCCCGACTGTATAGATCTGAGACAAAAGGCTGAGGGGTTGCCCATCATAGAGCCCCCGCCGTGCATTCGCGCCATCGATCGAGTAACGCCGCGTGAAGAGGTCGTCGCTCGCACGCTCGACACCGAAGCCCCAGCTCCAGGTGTCATTGATGTCAAACCGTCCGACCCCGAAGACGTGGCCACGGACCTCTTCGTCTCCGAACCGTTCGCCGTCATTGTCAAATTCGCTTTCGAACGTGAAGCTGCCGCGCACATTGATGGCGCCCGACCAGAACCGTTGGCGATACTCCGTTTCGAGGAGCGGGCGGACCTTGGTAAAAAACGTTGGGGTGATGGTCAGGTCAGCCGAAGGCGAGATGACCTGATAGTAGGGCTGGCCGTAGTTAAAGCCGACCCTGTCTGAGACACCGACCCTTGGGAAAAGCAGTCCCGACTTCTTTCCCGACGTTGGATCCGGGTGAAAGAAGTACGGGATATAGAAGACGGGGATCCCCGCAACTTCCAGAACCGCGTCCCGATAGGAGATGATATCATTGTTTTGGTTCAGCACGGCCCGCCGCGCTCTCAAGGCCCAGGTGGGCCGAATGCCCTCTTCCTCGCAAACCTCACAGGCGGTGAAGACAGCTTGGTCAAGGGCGTTGATCCCGTCTGCTTGTCTGACGCCTGAGTTCGCAGTTGCAACGCCTGTCCCGCCGGGCAAGCGAAGCCCATATCCAACGGCATAACCTTCGGTCAGGCGGTCATCGACTTCGATTTCGTCGGCGAAATTCTGAGTACCGTCGGCATCGACGATCGTCACGTTTCCGCTCGCCCGTACGCGCCCAGTCGTGCGATTATAGACGACGCGATCAGCCCTCAGCACCCGCTCGCCATAGGAGGCCTCAACGCTGCCGGTGGCAATAACGAGGGTTCCGTCCTCTTCCTCGGCGATCACATCTGCTTCCAGCACCACTTGGTCTTCTTCGCCAGGTGTCTGGGCGACGCTTGGCGCGGTGATGCACGCGAGGGAGAAGCTCGCCGATAAGAGCGCTGTCAGCTTTGTCAAACCGTTTTACCCTCAACACTCTCAAGGCGCTGATCTGCGGAAACGCGCCTGTCGACCCTTCCTCATTAGTCGGGTGGTCGCCGCCCGTCCAGAACCGTCAATCAGCGCTTACGAGGAATTCTTGGGGTTGTGACTTGTATGTCAGACCGTTTTGAGCGCGAGACCGCCGGGCAGGGTTTCGGCCTCGCCGGCGAGTTCTAGCTCCATGAGGATTGCGGCGCACCGCGCAGGACCAATGTCAGCGGCTCGTGCGATTTCATCAATCGGCATGGGATAGGGCGCCAGCGCTTCGACGACCCGCTGGACCTGTTCCGGTGGTGGACGATCAAGATCAGGCGCGCTCTGAAACCTTGACGACCGGCCTGCCTCGATCCGAACACCACCAAGGCTGGAGACGATCTCGATAACGTCTTCTGCCGACCGGACAAGCGCGGCGCCTTGGCGGATCAAGCGATTCGTACCGGCTGCGCGGGGGTCCAGGGGAGATCCCGGAACAGCCATGACCTCGCGGCCCTGCTCGCCAGCACTTCGCGCCGAGATCAGCGACCCGGACCGCTCTGCCGCTTCGACCACAACGGTGCCAAGGGCAAGCCCGGTCACGAGCCGGTTGCGCCGCGGAAAGTCCTTCGCGGTGGCCCTGTGGCCAAGTGGGCTCTCTGAGACGATGAGACCATCTGAGGCAATTGCGCGGTAGAGATCTTCATGTTGTGGCGGATAGATGTGATCGATCCCGCCGCCGAGGACCGCGATCGTGCCTTTGGACAGGGCCGCGGCATGGGCTTCGCCGTCAATTCCGCGGGCAAGCCCTGAGACGACGACATATCCACTCGCTGAAAGCTCGGCAGACATGTCACGCGCGATTTTCCGGCCGGCTGCTGACGCGTTGCGGGCCCCGACGATGGCGATGGCCGGCCGCTTGAAGAGGTCTGTGTGTCCGAGCACGGTGAGGACGGGTGGAGGCGGATCGATGGCGCCGAGGGCGGGTGGAAAATCGGGGTCACAGGCCGCAATCACGCGTCCGCCAATTGCTTCTGTTTGTTCGATTTCGCGTGCGACAGCGTCTCGGGGCGGCGCGGCTAAGGACTGCTTTCGCCCGCCAGACGTCATAAGGCCCGGCAATGCCTCCAGTGCCGCGCCGGCCGATCCAAATTTTGCGAGAAGCTGTTGAAACGTGACGGGGCCGACGCGGGGCGTGCGCACAAGCCTGAGCCAGTCGATCCGTTCCGCCTCCGAGAGGGGGCCTTGGATCACTTTGATGTCCCTTTGCCGCCGCCAAATCTTGGTTCTTCACCTCTGAGAAGGCGCCGAATATTGGCCCGGTGCGTAAACATGACGAGCAAAGAAAGGCTTGCCAGGATCAGGACCGCAAACTCCGTCTCGCCAAGCAAAAAAGCGCCAGCGGGAACCGCAAGTGCCGCGAGCAATGCCGCGAGGGAGGAAATCCGAGTTAAGGCGAATATGCCGAGCCATATGGGCGCGCCTATGACAAAGCCTTTCCAGGACGCAAAGGCGAGGAGCCCCGCATAGGTTGCAACGCCTTTGCCACCTTTGAAACCCAGCCACACCGGGAAGCAATGCCCGAAAAAGGCCGCCCCGCCGGCCACAAGACCCGCGTTTCGCGTAAAAAGCGCTGCAAACACCACGACAGCGATCCCGGCTTTGAAACTATCAAGCAGCAGCGTGGCGAAGGCCAAATCCTTTCGGCCCGTCCGCAGGACATTGGTTGCGCCGATATTGCCCGATCCGATCGATCGAATGTCTCCGAGGCCCGCCGCGCGCGTGATGATCAATCCAAACGGGATTGACCCCAGGAGGTAGCCGCCAATCGCGGCGATCAGTTGGAACGTGGCTTCACTCATTTTCTGCGATCTTATTGTCGGCGGGGCGGTCGCCAGATGACCGCTTTGTATACTTTTGTGCCTGATCCAGGCAAGGCGATCCTTGACGGACGGGTGGGGGCTGGATTTGGCTCCTTTTGGGTGCGCCGCACGCCAATCGTCAATAACAGAGGGGGCTTGCTGCCCATGCACTGCGGAGATTGATCATGGAGACGTCGACGGTTTGGTGGCGCGGGAGTGTAATTTATCAAATTTACCCGCGAAGTTTTGTTGATTCTAACGGAGATGGCGTCGGTGATTTGCAAGGGATCATATCCCGGCTCGATTACATCGCGTCCCTCGGCGTCGATGCGATCTGGATCTCACCTGTCTTCAAATCGCCGATGCGCGACTTCGGATACGATGTGTCTGATTACCGGGACATCGATCCCATTTTTGGCACGCTTCAAGACTTCGATCAGTTGGTTGCCAAAGCGCACGCATTGGGCCTGAAGGTCATCATCGACCAGGTTTATTCCCATACGTCTGACCAACATGCCTGGTTTACCGAAAGCCGGCAAAACCGAGACAACCCAAAATCAGATTGGTACGTGTGGGCCGATCCGAAACCAGACGGGTCGCCGCCGAATAATTGGCAGGCCGTGTTCGCCGGGCCATCCTGGACGTGGGATAGTCGCCGAAGCCAGTACTACTTCCATAACTTTCTATCGAGCCAGCCTGATCTTAATCTGCACAATCCTGAGGTTCAGGAGGCAATACTAGATGTTGCGACCTATTGGATGGACCGCGGCGTTGATGGCGTGCGGCTCGACGCCATCAATTTTGCGATGCATGACCCACAATTACGAGACAACCCGCCGGCGCCGTTTGTGGGTGAGCGCCCTCAAAGAACATTCGATCTTCAGCGGCACGTCCATAACCAGTCCCATCCAGACATCGTTCTCTTTCTTGAGCGGCTGAGGGGTGTTTTTGATCGGTATGGAGATCGATTTTCCCTCGCAGAGATCGGTGGGCTCGACGCCTTTCAGGAGATGTTGGCGTTCACGTCCGGCGGGACGCGGCTAAACTCGGCCTAT